>JAKRSG010000284.1 GCA_022402405.1 Bacteroidia bacterium
TCATCCTTCTGACTTTTTGTAGGTGTTTATTCATAATATATATATTGATTGGTTTAGTTTTTTAACCCTTATTTGAGCTGCCAATATATTTATTTTTTAAATACCAAAATTCAATTGTAGTTATAATTTTACAGGATTTTTTTTGCGAAAAATGCAAGTTGCCCGATAAGTTATATTTAATCAATGTATTAATAAAATCAATTTTTTAAGTATTAAAAAAGTATTAAAGAAATATTGTATAATTAAGGTGTCTAAATTGGTAATTCGAAAGCGATTGTTTTATGTTTGCGCATGGCTCCAAACCACCTTAAAGAAATAGTAAAATCATTACCAGATTCGCCTGGGGTATATAAATACTTGGATGATGAAAAGAATATTATTTATATAGGTAAGGCCAAAAGCCTTAAAAAACGTGTGAATAGCTACTTCACGGGTAAACATTTCGACAATAAAAAAACGGCAATATTAGTTAGCAGAATTTCGCATATAGAGTTTACCTTGGTAGAGACAGAAATGGATGCTCTGCTTTTAGAAAATGTATTGATAAAACAGTACAAACCTAGGTTCAATATTTTATTAAAAGATGATAAAACCTATGCTTCAATTTGTATAAAAAACGAACGTTTTCCGAGAGTAATTTCCACTAGAACCATTGAAAGAGATGGGAGTGAATATTATGGTCCGTACGCCAACAGTTACTTACAATATACCTTATTAGAACTTATTAGAGCTGGATTTCCGCTCAGAAATTGCAATTACAACCTAAGCAAAGAGAACATTGCAGCAGGCAAGTTTAAAGCCTGCTTAGAATATGATATTGGCAATTGCATGGCCCCTTGTGTAGGAAAACAAAGTGAAGAAGAATACCATGAAACCTTGTTAGCTGTTAAAAAAATTCTCAAAGGAAACTTAACAGAATTGCGTGCAGAGCTCCGAGATCAGATGATGGAAGCAGTGGAGCATCTGGCGTTTGAAAAGGCGGATAGGTTCAAACAGAAACTTACCTTGTTGGAGAATTACCAGAGTAAATCTACCATTGTAAACGATATTAAACACGATGTAGATGTTTTTAGCATTGTAAGTGATGAGCGTTTTGCATTTAGCAATTATTTAAAAGTTTCGAATGGCATTATTGTGCAAACACAAACCTTTGAGCTAAAGAAAAAATTAGAAGAAACGGATGAGGAATTACTAAGCTTAGCCATAGCAGAAGTAAGAGAAAAATACCAATCGCGTTCCAAAGAAATAATTGTGCCACTGCCATTAGATTGGGAAGATTCTGGACTTACCATAACGGTGCCAAAATTGGGTGATAAGAAGAAATTGCTCGACTTATCGATGAAAAATGCCATGTATTACAAGCGCGAAAAACTTACGCAATACGAGCTTTTAAATCCCGATTTAAAAGTAGACCGATTATTAACGCAAATGCAAAAAGATTTGCGTTTAACAGAATTACCCAAGCAAATTGAATGTTTTGATAATTCTAATTTTCAAGGAACCAATCCGGTTTCTGCATGTGTGGTATTTAAAGATGCTAAGCCAAGTAAAAAAGACTACCGCCATTTTATTCCCAAAACAGTTGTTGGTCCAGATGATTTTGCCACTATGCGTGAGGTAGTTTTTAGAAGATACAGAGGATTGTTAGAAACCAATGAACCCTTACCCAATCTGATTATTATAGATGGAGGCAAGGGTCAGTTGAGCTCTGCCGTAGAAAGCCTTAGAGAGCTTGGTTTATATGGCAAAATTCCGGTTATAGGTATTGCTAAACGATTAGAAGAATTGTACTATCCAGAGGATGAATTTCCTTTGTATTTAGATAAAAAATCTGAGACCCTAAAAATCATTCAGCAATTAAGAGACGAGGCTCACCGATTTGGCATCACGCACCATCGAAATAGAAGAAGTAAAAACACCCTTCATTCAGATTTGGCCGATATAAAAGGTATTGGTTCAGCCAATATTGAACTCTTGTTAAAAAACTTAAAAAGCGTAAAGAAAATTAAAGAAAGCAGTTTAGAAACCCTAGAAAGCATTGTTGGCAAATCAAAAGCTAAAATTGTGTTTGAGCATTTTAATCCTACAACATGATAAAACACTCGAAGCCATTTTTATTTGCCATCGCCTGTTTACTCTTGATAGTAGTATGCCTGCCCCGTTTTAACGGAAATACATTATTGATAAAACAGGTGCCATATGATGCTAAATATTTTGGAGCATATGTAGAATACTTTAGAGGAGAAATGCCTCAAGAACCTATTAGGCCAATGACAAACTCCAGATTTCTGCTTCCACTATTGGCTTCATTTTTACCCTTTTCTGCCTTAACATCCTTAAACTTGTTAAACCTACTTTGTGTGGCCCTAAGCATTTACTTTAGCTTTAAAATAGTAGAAAAATTAGGTTCGAACCAAAGTCAAAAATGGAGCATAGTTTGGATGAGTATTTTATCCTTTCCATGTTTTTATTACAGCTGTATTGGCTATGTGGATCCATCTGCTATTGCTTGTATTGGCGCCGGAGTTTGGGCTTGGCTAAACAGAAATTATTGGATGTTTGCCCTATGCGTTTTATTAGGATTAATGAGCAAAGAGACAAGCATTTTATTATTGTTTTTTGCCTTGGGGAATACCCTTCAAACCCGAAAGCTAAAAGCTGTTCTTGGCGTAATAATTGGCTTTGGCATATTTCTATTTTTACATTTTGCAATTAGAAAATTTGCCCCATTAACAGAAGGCGAACTTAGATTTAAACCCCTGCAATTTTCGTGGGCGGCGGCACAAAATAATTTATATAGAGTAAATAGTATTTTATCTCTCCTATTAAGCTTTGGCATTCCAGGTATGTATTTGATTATACACACTGTAAAATCAAAAAATAGCCTCGCCATTTCGCCCCAAAAAGCCGGCGCTATAGTAGGATTATTGGGCGTGTTGGCCTTATACCTTTTTAGCTTTTTTACCACCATAGCAGATGGTAGAATTATTTGGCATGGCTATGTGTTTATGTTTATGATACTATTTGAAAATAGAAAATTGGCTTTATTTGCAGACGATGAAAAACGAATTGAACGAAATTGAAGCGATAGAACTCTTTAAAAAACAGGCCTGTGCTTGGGCTCAAACCTATAAAAATTTTTGCATACTGGATAATAACCATATCGAAAACGCCTTTGGCTTACAAGAAATTGAATTTGCAATAGCCGTTGGTTCAAACAGCGAATGCTTAGGAAATGGCGAAAACGATTTTGACAAGCTAAAACAATTTGTAGATCAATACAGCGGCAGCACTCCCCTATTTGGTTATTTAAGTTACGATTTAAAAAATCAATTAGATAAATTAAGCTCTCAAAATCCAGATTCTATAGAATTTGCAAGCCTTTATTTTTTTGCACCCGAGCACATCATTCTCATAGATACGCATCAGCAATTTATGGTATTGAGCGAGCAAGCAGAGCGCATAATGCAAGAGATAAAAGCCACTCCCATTCCGCCCATTATGGCTGAACCCATTACCATTAAAGCCAAGGTAAGCAAAGAAGAATATATCCAAAAAGTTAATCAGATTAAAGAGCACATTATAGCCGGCGATGTATACGAGCTAAATTACTGCGTAGAATTCTATGCAGAACAAAGCACCATAGATCCTTTATCTACCTACTATACCTTAAAAGAACTCTCGCCCACTCCCTTTGCCTGCTTGTTAAAACACCAAGATAAATACCTCATTTCTGCTAGTCCGGAGCGTTTTATGAAAAAGTCGTTTAACAAGCTATACTCACAACCCATAAAAGGAACTATTAGAAGAGCTAGTAAAGATGAAGAAGATGAAGTATTAAAAAGTAAGCTATTAGGTTCAGAGAAAGAAAAAGCAGAGAACTTAATGATAGTAGATTTGGTGAGAAACGACCTTTCTAAAAGTTGCGAAGTAGGCACTGTAGAGGTAGAAGAATTATACGGAATATATAGCTTTAAGCAGGTGCATCAAATGATATCTACTGTATCTGGTACCATTATAGACGGCTTGCATCCGGTGGATGCGCTTTCGAATGCATTTCCTATGGGGAGTATGACAGGTGCACCCAAGCTTATGGCCATGAAATTGATTGAACAATTTGAACAAACAAAGCGAGGCTTATACAGCGGTGCTGTTGGGTATTTTGCTCCCAATGAAGACTTCGATTTTAATGTTGTAATACGCAGTATCCAATACAATCAAAGTAAGAAATATGTTAATTTTGAGGTTGGTTCAGCCATAACATTTGATAGTGTGGCCGAGGAAGAATACGAAGAATGTTTGCTAAAGGCCAGTGCTATGTTAAAAGCTTTGGGCGCCAAACTAGATTAAAATATATCATTTACCCTAATTCTGTAACAAGAAACGAGAAAAATTACCCTAATTTTGTTACAAACAATTTTTAATTTACGATTGAAAACGCTGTAAATTGTGCCTCATAAATGAGAATATTACTAATACTTTTTTGTATTGCCACAACTGTTCGTGGAAATGATAGCACGCAACTAAAATTAAAGGCATTTCCGAGTGAGAAAATGGTTGGTATTTTTAGTGCAGATGCACGTGCACATAGACTAGGTTTTAGTAGAAATTTTGATGGGAACAACTATGGAATTAGCATGGGAAATATTTTCCCAGTACTAAATGCTAAGAAAGGAAAAGCCTTTGCCCAATTAAATGTAGCAGGTTCCACATACCTCACATTACTAAGGCTGAACCAAGCTGGATCCGTGTTAAACTCAGATTATTTTGCCGATGTATTTGTAGACCTTTCGTTTCAATCGCCATTTATTTTGCGCTTGGGTACCGGACATAGCAGTCAGCATTTAAGCGACGATGCCATTGTTAGTAATTTATATTCATACCAAAACTACGCAAAAGATTATCATCAAATAACAGGCATTTATCAAACCCAGCAAAAGAACTTTTTAGCTTATGCAGGATTATTTTACAACTACAATTTTAAAACCAGCAGCAATATCTCCAACAAACAATTATGGCAAATGGGCTTTCTTCATTACCCTTTTAAAAACAAACATCTTAAGTCGTTTTTTTATGGAGCAGATATTAAATTTAGAGAAGAGTTAAACTTCGATCATTCACTAAATATGCAAGTTGGATATGCCATAAAAAGCGAGGATGAGCATGCTATAAGACTAGCATTTAATTATTCGCAAGGAACAGACGAGCGCGGATATTTTCACCCAGCACAACGCAATTTTGCGCATGTAGGCATATACTTCGAATATTAATGAAAAAGCTATTTCTCTTGTTCATTTTCCTGCATGTTTTGGTTCGAACCGAAACCTTTGCCAACCATATTTTTGAAGAGAAATACGTACTAGAAAACGACAGTTTAAAAGAGACTACAAACAAACTAAACACCACGCAAAAATGGATAGTTGGGGGCTTAGCAGTGCAACAAGCCGCTAGCTTATATTTAGAATACAAATGGTGGTGGGAAGATAATTACCATCCCTTTGTTATCCGCAGCGATGGCGGGTTTAACAACTATAGTTTAGGGGTAGATAAAGTTGGTCATGCCTACATTAGTTATATGTATAGCAATATGCTTTATGAACTCATGAAATGGGGCGATTTTAAAGAAAGCACCAGCGAATGGGTAAGTTTAATTTTGCCTTTTGCATGGGCTTTGAGCATAGAAATTGGAGATGGCTTTTCGAGTTACGAATTTTCTAAGCCAGATTTATTGGCAAATAGCATTGGAATTGCCTATGCCTTTGCGCAAAGAAAGGTGCCTGTATTAAAAAATCTAAACTTTAAATTTAGTTATTTTCCTAGTTCTTATTATATGAAAAATGGCCCTAAAGGATGGTCGTTAACCGGCGATTACGACGGGCATATTTATTGGCTAACAGCCGATATAAACGGTTTTTTACCTGCTCCATACAAGCAATATTGGCCAAAATATTTAAACTTAGGGGTTGGATATGGCATAGATAATTTTACTGCCATAACTAAAAATGCCGCTATTAATCCCGTTATGAGTAGAGAGTTTTTTATAGGCTTAGATTACAACTTAAGTCGCATTCCAATTAAAGGCAAAACGGCTAAAACGATCCAGAGAATGGTAGATTATATTCATTTACCAGCGCCAGGTATGAAAAAATTAAACAATGGTGATTGGGAATTTAATGCGTTAATCCTCAACTAAAAGACTTGAAATTTGTTTTTATTCATTACTAAATATCCTTTTTATTGTTACCTAAATAAACCAAAAAAATTATGAGATACGAAAACCACATATTCATTTGCGCCAACCAGAAACCAGAAGGTAAAGCTTGTTGCGGAGAGCAGAGAGGATTAGAAATCCTAGAAAAATTTAGAGAAGTGCTAAAAGAGAAAGGCTTAAATGGGAAAGTTAGAGCGCAAAAATCTGGCTGTTTAGATGCTTGTAAATTTGGTCCGGCCTTGGTTATTTACCCAGAAGGTACTTATTACAAAAACGTACAGGTTTCTGATGTAGAGCGAATAGTTGAGAGCCATATAATAAACAAGGAAGTTTTAACCGACTTAGAGCTTGTTTGGGAGGCTTAAAAACTATAATTTAGTTGAATAATGCTCAGGCGTGGCGGACGAATATCTGCTGGCCTGGTCATTATTTCGGCATTTAACAGATTGTTTATAATTAGAGCTACTTTAAACTTAGCATTTACAGAATAAGCTACCCGAATATCCATAACGGTATTTCCATTTCTGTTGGCATTTCTAGCATCTGAAACACCCCTTACAAACAACGATAAAGGGGCACTCACAAAAGCGGCATCCACATTTTCCATGAAGCTATTATATCTTACACTGTATCCGAATTGCCACTTAAAATACTCTAGTTGCACATCCCATTTAAATAAATGTTTGAACCTATATTTAAGTACATTTGAACTATCGCTACGAGTGCTTCTGAAAGAGTAGCTTATACCCAAAGAATCTGTAGCAAAAACTTTGTCGTTATCTAACATCACAGGATTTGTATAGGTATAGCCCAATATCGTTTGTAGCTTAAGTTTGCCAATATTCCCTGTTGCATTTACACTTAAATCGAGTCCAGTTATTTTAGTATCTCCAATATTTAGCGAAGTAAATCCATAGCTTTTTAAAGGATTAAAAGGATCATCAATTCGCCTCCACATACCCAGATTAAAATCTATCATATTTTGA
The DNA here is from genome assembly GCA_022402405.1 of Bacteroidia bacterium. Lineage (GTDB taxonomy): Bacteria > Bacteroidota > Bacteroidia > UKL13-3 > UKL13-3 > B1. The sequence goes on from JAKRSG010000284.1 coordinate 7,198, forward strand.
TATTGCGTATGAAAGTAAGCTACATCTACAAAGCCCTTAACTTTACCTAAAGAAAAACCCTGTTTAAGACCGATTTCAGCATTCCACCCCGTTTCTGAACCCAAGTTTGGATTAGGAAAAATATTAAGTAAACCTACACTTGTTTGTATGTATCTTTCTGCAATGGAAGGAAACCTGTATCCCTGACCGAAACTCGCTCTTAAAAAGCTAGCTTTAGCCAATTCGTAATTAGCTCCAGCTCTGAAAACAGGTTTACTTTCTTCGGTTTGGTTCATCTTAAAATACTCCCATCGTGCGCCTGCATTTAAGGTTATTTTTTTGGCTATGGTCTGATCCAACTGAATAAAGCCAGCATGGTTTCTGCTCGACTGCACACCTTGATATAAAGGCGAGTTTGAGTAATTTAAACTGTTAGCAAAACCACCTGTTATTACCAGATTAAGAGAACTAATAAACCTTTGAACCTGATATTCTACATAGGTATTTCGAGAAGAATTATCTTGATTTATGGTAGGATCAGAATTGATTATATCATTCGAAATATACATAAATCTACCACGCACATTATGTTTAAATGCACCCGTATAAAAGCTCACATGAGGGTCGGCATAAAAGTTTGATGACTTAGTGGTAGTAATTTGTCCGCCTAAGATATTATAACCCCTTTCTAAACTATCCCAAAGTAAAAAAGAGCCCCCATCAGAAAACAATGCACCTAGATTTAATCCATATTGAACCTTATTTTTCGCTTGCCATTTTAGATTTGTGTTCAGCCTAAAACGATGATCACTTTCTCCTTGTCTGTAGCCATTATCTTTGAAATAATTAGCAGAAACAGCATACGTGAAATGATTCTTTTTAGCAGAATGAAAAAGGCTAAATCCATTTTGCAATTTAGGGTCATTATTCCAAATTAATCCAGCGCGAGTAGGCTTGCTAAAAACACCCGTAAAAGCACTTATTCTAGTAATAGGTTTATCTGTGGCCATTTCTGTGCGCAGGTGCACAATTCCGCTTAGGGCACTAGAACCATATAATACAGAAGAGGCACCCTTAACAACCTCTACTTGTTTAACATTTTCTATGGGCACAAAATTCCATTTAACTTGCGCGGCATCACCCGTTAAAAAAGGCATATCATCTACTAGTAGCATCACACGAGAACCTGCACCGTAGGTCCAACCGCTGCCATTTCTGATGTTTATCTGACCATCGATAATATTAACACTTGGCACCTGATCAAGCAATTTATCCATCATGGTAGTATTTCTATTTTGGATAAGATAAGGTTGTATAACTTCAGTAGACACCACCATACGCTTAACAGATTGTTCAAACCTTCCGGCACTTACAACTGTTTGGTTCAAGAGATTCTCGCTAGGCTTTAGTAATATTTTCAAAGGCATTTGGTTCGAACCAAGGCCAATGGAAACGTACGCTTCTTGGTAGCGAACAAAACTTACCAGA
>JAKRSG010000285.1 GCA_022402405.1 Bacteroidia bacterium
AAACAAAACCTAAAGATGCAGATGAGACTTGACATGTATTTTTAATTCAATAAAATTTAAACTTCCAAAAGCTCATAAATTAAGTAAAAATTAATAAAGTTCAGTGTAACTTGCCTATGATTTAAAGGGAAACTTAATTCATATTATCACATGAAAAAACAAACTACTCTCATACTCTTTAGTTTATTTTTAAACCAATTTTTATTGGCCAAGACTCCTAGTGTTCAACTAGGATTTGTTAAAAATGAAGGTCAGATAAAAACCCAATTTGGAGAACAAAACAAAGATGTTTTATATTCCTTTCATAGCTCTAACCTTTCGGTTCAACTTAGAAAAAATGGGTTTAGTTACGAGTTGTTTAAAAACTTAACAAATTCTCAAATTCAAGTTCATAGAATAGATTTAGATTTTGTGGGTTCAGACCAAAATTGCACTAAAATAGAGAAAGAGGAAGGTGAAGGCGATTTTATAGTTTATGCTAACGAAAATCTCTTAAAAAGCAAACGAGTTAAGCATTACAGAAACATTTACTATAAAAATATTTACCCAAAAATAGATATTGAATTTTTAATAATAAATAAACAAGGACAAGAGAGATTTAAATATAATATTATTTTGCACCCTGGCGCCAATGAGAAGCAAATCAAATTGCTGGTAAGCGGCGCTAATAAACAAAAGGTATTGCCTAATGGTAGCATTTTAATACAAACAAGTTTAGGTAATTTAGAGGAGCAGGTGCCTTTAAGTTATGAGCAATTACGAGAAGGTAAAGTTGGTAAAAAAATAAAAGCCGTATTTACATCTTTAGGTTCGAACCTATTTGGAATAAAAATATCTGACTATAATAGGAAGAATACTGCCGTTATAGACCCAATGGTTTGGAGTACTTATTTTGGAGGTACTGGAAGCGATATTGCCAACCGAATAGCTGTAGATAAAACTGGCAATATATACATGGCTGGCACAAGCAATTCCTCTGCAAATATTGCTACCGTTGGAGCTCATCAAACTGTTTTTGGAGGTGCTGCACAAGATGGGTTATTAGCGAAATTTACGAATGCTGGGGTTCTTCTTTGGGCTACCTATTTTGGAGGTTCTGCATACGATGAAATTACCAGTATAGAATTAGATACCGCCCAAAATTTGGTGTTTGGCGGGTTTACTGTTTCTACTAATGCCATTGCTACCGCTGGAGCCTATCAAACCACAAAAGCAGGCTTAAGCAGTTCAAACGATGGATTTTTAGGTAAATTTTCGCCCAATGGAACTCTGATTTGGGCAAGCTATTTTGGTGCTAACAACTCAGACAATATAGCACGAATTTCGGTAACACCCAACAACGATATTATCATTACTGGCAACAGTAATTCAACCGATTTTAACTTTAATGTGCCTGGTATACATCAAGCTACTCTGGCAGGTAGCTACGACGTTTTTGTTGCAAAATTTACTGGCAATGGCAATTATGTTTGGGGTACTTTTTATGGCGGCTCTTTGCACGATCAAGCTGCAGGATTATGCACAGATAATAACGGAAATTCATATGTTAGCGGTTATAGTTTATCCGACACAGGAATTGCCAGTACCAATAGCTACCAAAGTAATTTTGCTGGTGTAAGAGATGCATTTTTGGCTAAATTTAACGCGCAAGGAAAACGAGTATTCGGAACGTATTATGGTGGTGATGACATAGATTATTCGAATGCTATTTGTTTGGATGGAGAGGGAAATCTCATTATGGTTGGACATTCACAATCAGACAAGGGTATTGCCCAGCCAGGATCTAAAGATTCTACCATGGGAGCCATTGTGGGAGATGGCTTTTTGGTAAAGTTTGACACTGCACAAGGTATGCCCATTTGGGGAAGATATTTTGGCGGAAATGGAACAGATTATATCCATTCTGTAAAATGCACAAACAACTCTGATATATTTATTGGAGGCTACACAAGTTCTGGCGAAGATGTAACTACTTCCAGTGCTTATCAAACCGTTTTTGGAGGCTCTGTAGATGCTAATTTTGCCAAATTCGATAAAGATGGAAACCTATTGTATGGATCTTATTTTGGAGGAATATCTAGCGACCAAATTGGAGAAGTTGCCATTGATAATACAGGTAAGTTCTATGCTTGTGGAAGAACCCTTTCTAATAACGCTATTTCCACTCCGGGCTCGCACCAACCCTCTATTGCAGCCCTAACAGATGCCTTTTTATTCAGATTCGATTTTGATGCTCCCTCACTTCCTTTATCCAATAATTCTATTAGTGGTGGAGGCAGTATTTGTGCTTCTAGCACTCCAAATCCAATAACTGGAACTGCACCTACTGGAGGCACTGGAACATACGCTTATACTTGGTATCAATCTACAACTGGTGCTTCCGGACCATGGCTTGTTGCTACTGGCACTAACAACTTACAGAACTACACTCCTAGTAGTATTTTAATTGATACTTGGTTTATGCGCTCTATAAAATCTGGCAACGATAGTATCCTATCAAATGTTGTTAACTTTAGTTTGGGTTCATCTGTTAAAGCAGGCTTTACCATTAATAAACTCATTCAATGTGTAAACGATAACAAATTTATTGTAGAAGATACGAGCACCATTGGCAATACTGGCTTTACCAGATTATGGGATTTTGATAACGGCGTAACAAGTACCGAACGCATAGATTCTGTTAGTTATGTAATGGATATTATTAATGCAAAAAAAATAAGATTAATTATATCTCTCAACGGCGATTGTGCCGATACCGCCACCAGAACCGTTTACTTTATAGCCAATCCTAAACCACTTAACCTAAGCGGTAAAGACACCGTTATTTGGGGAAATATCGATACCTTTTCTGTATCAAACACCCTTGGTTCAACATACTTTTGGAGCTTCTCAAATGCCATTGGCTATAGCACTCAAAGCAGTATCTTACTTAAATGGACACAGCCAGGAGATATGCAATTATCCGTTGTAGAACGCAGCAGCGGAAACTGCTTTGGCGATACCGTATATAAAAATGTTCACATAAAATTACCCCCACTTGGTTCAAACCAATTAGATGATTTTACCCAAGTGCAATTATACCCAAATCCAAGTTCTCAATACCTCACTATTAGCTTCGGGCTGAACCAAAAAATGCAGTATACCTTGCTAAACATTTTAGGCGAATCGGTTCAGACAGGAATAATTGAAAGCGAAGAAAAAATTGACCTACAAGCACTTAATTCTGGCATGTACTTTTTACAATTGGTAGATACTGAAGGAAGAGTTGGAAAATACAAAATTCAGGTAATAAGAAATTAGTTATTTCCTCCTACCACCTTTTGCTACAGGCACTGCCAGCCATGGATTATCGGGCCAAGAATGTTTTGGATACCTTCTTTGTAACTCCTTTTTAACTTCGTGATAGGTGTTATCCCAAAAGCTTCTAAGGTCTGATGTTACTTGTACTGGTTTAAATCCGGGCGACAATAAATGCAGAACTAAGGCTGTTTTTCCATCGTTAATTTTGGGCGTATCTGGCATGCCAAAAACCTCTTGTAAACGAACAGCTAACACAGGTGTTTCGCCTCTTTCAAAATATTGAATAGCAATATGAGAACCACTCGGAACCTCAATTTTATCAGGCGCTAAGCGCGAAAGTTCCATCTGCATAGTATAGGGAATTTTATGAACAACCGCTTGCAATAAGTCGATCTTTTTTAAATCTTCATTGCGCTTAATTCCATTTAAAAATGGTAATAACCATTCTTCTGGTGTTTGTAATAAATAATCTGTTTCAATAGTTGGCCATTCTTGCTCAGGATTCCAAATTCCTAAACTCAATACCCTATTTTGAAACTGAATAAACTCCTCAGAAAAATTAAGCAAGCTTCTCCCCTCATGCTTTATAGCTTTACAGATGGCTTGTTGAACTCGCTCTATGTTAGGATTAGCCATTGGTTTAGATTGTAAAACAATGCTTCCAATTCGCAAATCTGTGCTGGCTATTATACCACCTTTTCTGGTATCCCAAGTAACCACCTCAACCAATTTCACTAAACTTTTTAAGTCGACCGGATTTAAAGGCGCAGCCATAAAAATCTTACCTAAACCCTCGCGAGTATCCATGCTTGCCACGGCTAACCAAGGCTCATGTGCCAGGTCGTCTTTATGTCCGGCTGCAGCAATTTTACCATTAGCCAACTGAAACTGCGCATTGTTTCCAACCCTTGCACACGCTATTCTTTCTGGGTATGCATGAGCTAACAATAAGCCAGTTTCAAACGCATCATACGCATCATTTGAAGCCTCAATAGAGAGCAGTTTTCTATAAGATTCTGCCACCTTTTCAATTCGAGAAAACGACTTACCTAAAGCATTATTTTTACGCGCTCTTCTTAACGCTTCTACCCGTAAATTTATATCTATACCCGCTTCTCTATTTAAGGGGTCTCTTTCTTCCAAAACAGCAGCCACATCACAAGCCAATTGCTTAGAGGCTAAATCGGGTGCCAATAAAAGCATGTGCGCAATCCTAGGATGACAAGCCAACTGATGAATCTGTTTACCATGTTCCGTAAGCTTAGCATTCTCTACAGCACCAATCTGCTCTAATACATCTAGCGCTTGCGCAACATGTGCAGCAGGTGGCTGGCTGATCCAATGCAGTTGATGTATATCTTGAATACCCCAAACAAATAAATCTAGCAATAAAGAAGCTAAATCAGCCTCTAAGATTTCCGGAATACGATGTTCGAGCAATCTGGCTTGCGTAGCGGGAGTCCACATTCTATAACAAACACCCGCACTTAATCTTCCAGCTCTACCAGCACGTTGATCGGCAGAATCTTTCGAAATTTGAACCGTTTCTAATTTACTTAAACCACTTTTTGGATCAAACCTTTGCATTCTGCTAAAGCCTGTATCGATTACCACTTTTACCCCCTCTATAGTTAAACTGGTTTCGGCAATAGAAGTAGCCAATACCACCTTTCTCTTTCCACTTTTATTAGGCATTATAGCCAGATATTGCTCATGTTGAGGTAACATGCCATAAAGAGGATGCACGTTAAATTGCCTGGTTTCTTGTTTAAGCAGCTCTGCTGTTTTGCGAATTTCTGCCTCACCCGGTAGAAACACCAAAATATCACCCTCATGCTTTTTAGATGCCTCAAGAATCAAACGAGATAAAGTTTCGGGCAATAAGCGCAAATCATTCTCTCCAGAATAAAATACATCAACAGGGTACTGCTTACCTTCGCTCGTGAGCACTGGAGCTTTTAAACGCTCGTTAATAGAGCTTGCATTAAGTGTAGCACTCATAATTAAAATGCGCAAATCTGGACGAAGAATTTGCTGCGATTCACGACAGAGGGCAAAAGATAAATCGGCATGAATACTACGTTCATGAAACTCATCAAAAATTACCAATCCAACATCCTCAAGAGCATTGTCTGATTGTAACATTCGAGTTAGAATTCCTTCCGTTACTACAATTATTTTACTGTTTGAACCAACCCTATTTTCAAATCTAATTCGATAACCTACCGTATCACCTATTTCCTCACCTAAAAGTTCGGCTAATCTATAAGCAATACTGCGCGTTGCTAATCTACGCGGCTCTAAAACAATAATTTTCTTTCCTTGCAACCAAGGTTCATCTAACAAAGCAAGAGGTAAAATTGTGCTCTTACCAGCGCCAGGAGGAGCTTGCACCAATAAGGTATTAGATTGATCTAAGTGAGCCTTTACTGAATCAAGGATTTCGGTAATAGGTAAAGAAATAGAGTATGGATTAAAAGAAGATTTTGACATGAAAGAATAATGAAGAAGAAAATTAATAACCGTAACGATTTTTATAAAAAGGAACTTCCGCAACCATGTTACCAGATAAACTCTCTGTAACCAGATATGAAAGAAACTTTACAAATGGTAATATGTTTTGCTCGGCACTTGCCTTCTCTAAGGTATACATATATTCATCCCGAGATTCTAAGGGGATAACCGTCCAGGTATAACCGCCAGAAGCCAGCATAGCATTCATAATAAACCTAGCAATTCTTCCATTTCCATCCATGTAAGGGTGAATAAAAACGAATATAAAATGCCCTAGAACAGCCCTTACAGAAGCCTCTGGTTCATGTTCTAGTAATTCGAAGAAAACTGGCATAGCATCGCGCATGGCTTCTACGTTTAAAGGCACATGTTTAGAACTACCAATATACACTTGATTATTTCTATATCCAGATAAATCAGAAGCTTTTAACAAGCCTGAAGCCACACTAGGATCAAACAATTCTCTATACCATTTACCATGATCATCATTCATTTGTTTACCAGAATTGGCTCCATCAATAATGGCACTTATAGAATTGCGCACCGACTGAAAACATTGGTAGTAACCACGTGCAGCCATAGCATCTCTTTGATTCTTATCTTCATCATTATCTTGAACATTCCATTTTCCAGAGCTAACTCTTTCAATTAATTCTGGTGTAACTTTATAACGCTCTATAGATAAAGAATGATAAGCATCTGTAACATAAATATCCTCGATAGATTTCAGAAATGCCTGCTTAGACTCTGTTAAACCAGGAGGTGATGGAAAATTTGCTATAACAATCTCACGCATATGCATCCACATAAGACGAATACGCGTGGCATATGGTGATCGCTCTCTGAAACTATAATCAATAGATAACTTGGCTTTAAATGGATCTTCTACTCTAATCTCATAATAGGCTTGCTTAAACGTTTCTACTATTTGATTGGCAATGGCATCTCTATTTATATTTCTTAAAGCACCCACTAAACGCCCAGCAATTGTGGTATGGCCATTATCAAGTAGAATAGGTAATAACTCCGAAGCATCTCTGAGTAAAGATAAAGCGGTTCGCGCATCTAAGGAATTATGAGTGTATACAGAAGTAGTACAATAAATAAGTGCTGCCTGCAATTTATACATGCGTATTCCTCGTTGCACTTCTATTTGGTTTGATGGAGGCAACGCAGTTTTTAAATTAAATAAAGACGTATTATGAGGTAAGGGAGTAGGATTATTATTTCCTAGTGGAGATCGAATTAGTATTTGATGAGGCACAGACCAATTACCTGCATGCAATAAAACAGATTGATCGGCAGATAAACACCATTCGTTACCGTATTTATGATTTAAATATTGAGCTATAAAATCCCAATACGAACTATACCAAGATGTAGTTTCACCAGATTTTTCAGAAGGATTTGTGGCAATATACCAACCCTTGGTTACTTCGCGTATAAAACCCTCTTTTACAAGTATTTTACGGTAAATTGCCTTAGGAATATCGCTGGTATGAATGCCAATAATAGCCCTATCTTGAATGCTTTTTAACACTTTCAAAGCCTCAGAAAAACGCATGTTTGGAGTCACCATCTGATGAAAAATTAAAGATAAAAATTACGTTCTAAAATTAGTTTTTAAATTTGTTACACTTCTATTAAACGCAAATGTAACAAAATTAGTAAACATAGGCAAAATTACTATATTAAATAGCAGATTTTTTTACTAAATATATCAAAAAAAAACTTAGATTGAAATGTTTGGCAAGTTAATTCATATAAACTAAATTGCCTCGAAAATAGTTAGTCGACCAACAAATTATGGAAACAAATAAACATATATGGCACTTTGAAACCATCGGCGGTGTTAAGCGAGTAAATTTAAATTCGGGTGAAGATTTAATAGCCTTAGATTCTTTAGATCAAAAACTATGGACAGCCCTTAGTTGCCCGGTAAACGGACTAGAAATAGACCCACATACACTTCAACTTATAGACACTAACCAAGATGAACAAATTAGAGTTCCAGAAATATTAGCAGCCGTTAAATGGGTATTAAACATATTAAAAGATCCAAACGATTTATTAGTTGGTTCAAACAAATTGTTTTTGGATGCTATTAATGAAGATAGTGAAGTAGGTAAAGAGATTTTAGCTAGCGCAAGAATTATTCTTAAAAACTTAGGTAAAGCAGAACAAAATTATATTGAGTTAGAAGATACCACAGATTCGGTAAAAATATTCGCTGGTACTGCATTTAATGGCGATGGTGTAATTACCGTTGATAGCACGCCTAATGAAAACCTAAAGCAACTTATTGAAGAAATAATAGATACTATCGGCTCAAAACACGACCGAGGGGGGAAAATCGGAATTGATGAAGAACAAGTAACTAACTTTTTTGATACTTCGAAAAAATACTATGATTGGCAAATGGAGGCCAAAAATAATGCAGATAATATTATGCCTTATGGCGAAAATACACCCATTGCTTATGAAGCTTATTTAAGTGTTAAAGATAAAATAGACGACTATTTTCTGCGATGTAATATGGCAGCATTCGACCCCGAAACAACTCCTACTTTGAATCAACTAAATAGCAGAATAGAAAATATTGCTCATGCAAATTTAATACATGAATTGGCAGAAATTAGCGAATATCCATTATCAAAAATTGAAGGAAATAAGGCTTTAAATCTGAAAAATGGAATAAATCCGGTTTGGGAAAAACCCAT
>JAKRSG010000286.1 GCA_022402405.1 Bacteroidia bacterium
GAACGAAAAATGTAAACAATTAATCCGCAATTTGTTCCAAAATTTGGTTCAGTTTAAAATAAGCGCTTATTTTTCGAGAGTTAACAGCCCTTCTTTTAAGGCATATCTGCTTGTAATAATTTGGTTCAGCCCGTAATTATTAAAAATATGGCGCATTAAAAGGGTTGCTGTCACAATCATATCTACTCTAAATGGCAATAATCCGCGCATGTTTTCGCGCTTTATTTGGGTGCTACTGATGATATATTCGAAGAAGGCTTGTGCATCCTCGTTTTTAACCTGTTCGGCATGTGCAGAAATGGCGGTACTTTGCTTGTTCAAATCATGCTTAAGTACATCTAACAAGGTCTCAAAACTTCCGGCTGAACCAATTAAATAGTTGCATTTTTGATGTTTAGAATTTATTTCGTTGAGCGCTAATGAAAACGGTTTGAAGCAATTGGTTAAGTATGTATCGATAGCTATAATTTCATCTGATGTGATTGGATTAGAAGGGTTAAATTTATCCAGCAATCTAGCGGCGCCTACTTCAAAACTTTGCTTCCACAATATGGTGTTTTTTATTCCAATTATTAGTTCAACACTACCTCCGCCAATATCCATAACCACCACTGGATGCTCAGGAAAAGGGAAGGATTTATGAACGCCTTGGTAAATAAGTTTTGCCTCTAAATCGCCAGAGATTTGTTGAACTTCAATACCAAATTTCGATTTTACTTCGGCTAAAAAATCAGCGCCATTTGCGGCATTTCTAATAGCAGATGTGCCAGTAGCAATAATCGTTTTAACTGGATATTTATGAATGCTTTTGCTAAGTTTTTCTATGGCAGAAATCCCACGCAGATAAGCCTCTTCGCTTATTTTGCCTTGGTTAATTCCACCCGCACCTATCTTAACTGGTATCTGTTCTTGGTAATATTCACATACCTCATCATTCTCCAATTCTGCAATCAGCAAATGAAAAGTATTGGTTCCTAAATCTAATACAGCGTTCATTTCTTTTAATTACGAATTAGGAATTACAAATTACGGACGGCTTCAATTAATTATGAATTACGAATTAAAAATTACGGTTTACATAATTCGTAATCTGTAATTCGTAATTAAAAATTAAACCAGCATTTTAACCGGGTTCTCAAGCAAATCTTTTAAGGTACCTAAGAAGGCTGAACCAACAGCTCCGTCTACCACGCGATGGTCGCAGCTTAGGGTTACTTTCATGATATTGGCAATTTTCATTTGTCCGTTTTCTGCTATTACAGTCTCCTTAGAAGCACCAACAGCCAAAATACATGCATCTGGTGGATTTATAATGGCTGTAAACTCGTCAATACCAAACATTCCTAAGTTAGAAATGGTGAAGGTGTTTCCTTCAAATTCGTTTGGTTGAAGCTTTTTGTTTTTAGCTTTTTCTGCCAATTGCTTCACTTCTGCACTTATGTGAGCCAAACTTTTGGTATCAGCAAATTTTACTACCGGTACAATTAAGCCGTCTTCTATAGCTACTGCAACTCCAATGTTAATGTGGTTGTTGTATCTAATTTTATCGCCTAACCAAGATGAATTAGCAGCAGGATTTTTACGTAAAGCCAAGGAAACTGCCTTTATAATAATATCGTTTACAGAGATTTTTACATCGCTGTACTCGTTCATTTGCTTACGTGCAGCAATGGTTTTATCCATGTTAATCGACATGGTTAAATAGAAATGCGGTGCAGTATGTTTGCTCTCGCTTAAACGGCGAGCAATTACTTTACGCATCTGACTAACCGCCACTTCTGTGTATGATTCTTGTCCGAACACAGCTGGTAAACTTACGCTTGCACTCGATTTTGTAGAACTAGTTTCGCTGAAGTTTTCTATATCTTTTTTTACAATTCGGCCATTATCACCGCTACCAGCAACAGCACTTAAATCGATGCCTTTTTCTTTGGCTAAAGATTTAGCTAAAGGAGAGGCTTTTATTCTTTTGTCTGAACCTAAACTTGCCGTTTCAGCTGCTGGGCTTTCCGTTTGGGCGCTAGGTGCTACAGTTTCTGCTTCAGCTTTTGGTTCAGCAATGGCAGGTGTTGCAGGCGCATTTAATAGTGCGCTTATGTCTTCGCCTTTCTGACCAACAATGGCAATTAGGGCATCAACTGGAACAGAGCCTCCTGCAGGAATTCCAATGTGTAAAAGAGTACCTTTTACAAAGTTCTCTAATTCCATGGTGGCTTTATCTGTTTCTACTTCAGCTAAAATATCACCAGGTTTAATATCGTCGCCCACGTTTTTTAACCAAGATACAATAACACCTTCGGTCATTGTATCACTCATTTTGGGCATATTTATTACTTCAGCCATTATGTTAGTTTCTTAAATTAGTTTGCAAAAGTATTTAATCCTACTTGCTTTGCAAATGTGTGACAAGTAAAAATTTAAAAATTCTATTTTATTTCAGGTAAACCCTCAAAAACTTAGCATTTACCTTGTTTCTAGCGTCTTCTAATTTCAAGAAATTACCTTCAATTTTATAATGATCGGTGCTTTCTAAAGCCTCGCGTAACATTAATTCGGTATCGGTATCTGGGCAAGCCATCATGGTTGTTACTAAATCGCTAAAGGTAACTTTGTTTCTATCTCCTAGCTCATATTTGCCAATGAGGGTATTGCAACCACCATGTCCACCAAAGTTTTTACCCTTATCTTTTAATATGAGAAATGGTTCTTTTTCTCTTTTTACATCGGGTAAGGGTTTGCCGTTTAATTCAACTAATTTCCAATACTTTTCTGTAATCAAAAGGTTCTCTTTTCTAAGATTATAAAAGGATGCAAACTGTCCGGTAAAAGCTTTTCCTTCATTATCTAATAATGTTAATTGGTTCAGCGATAACTTGGCAAATAAAGAATCGTCGCCAGCCAATAAAAGCAACGAAAAGCCATCTTTATTCCAGTAAATTTTTCCTTTGTTCTCAAAAATCTCTGAGCCTTTTCCCAAGTATTTAGTTTGAATATTATAGCTTTGGTCTTTGTTCAATTTTATCAAGGTTTGCACTCCTTCGCAATCTGCGCAAGGCACTACACCCATATAAGCCCCTTCCCAATCTTTAATCGCAGTAGCTGGTACCACGCTAAGCCATGGATTCTTTTTATCTTTTTTCTTTTGGGCAAAAGTGGTGTTTAAAATAAATACGGCTAAAAAGAAAGGTATCAATTTTTTCATATTATATGATTGTTTTTAGGTGGAAATTTTGAAACAATATTATCCAATTTTCGATAAAAATAAATACCTATTTTTAGGTATTGAATTATAAGAGGCATGCTTGTTCCTTTGAATTAAATATATAAATTTATGAAAATAACACATTTAAAAATTAATTTACTCCTTTTATTATCAATGTCTTTAGTCTTTATAACATGTAAAAAGGAGGATCCGCCAAAAGAAACTGCTACCCCAACCGCCACCACCACGCCACCAGCGAAAACTCCTTTAGATTATGAGATAGATTACAATGTAAATATGATTTACTCTGTAATGGTTGTTTCTGGAAATCATTATGCCATTGGCTTAGGGAAAAGTAATCCTACTTGGGTTGATGGTGCAGTTGTTACCATTACTCAGGGAGATAGAGTTATTCAAAAGACCACAAGTTCAACGGGTGTGGTAAGTTTTAATGGAATATTTAAAGGCTTGGTAGCTGTTAATATTCAAAAGCCAGGTTATACCACATTAAATTATTTGGTTTCAGCAAGTGGTTCGGTAGTTCAATCGAACGGAACACAATTGGATTTGGCAAATTTGGTTTCCATTTTTGCTAAAGATGATCCAGCTAGTTCAGCAAATTTGCAGGGACGGGTAAGTTATCAAAGTAATTTAACAAATGAACTTCGAGAAGCAGTTCCGCAAAACACTAAAATAGTAGCCACTATAGATGCTGATGATCCAACTTTTAAATCAAGTTATTTCAATCAGAATGGTATTTTAATTCCGACTACCTCTACTAATGGTAAGATTGTTCAATATGCATACGAATCTTTTTTCTATGACACTACAGATGCTGGTGGTAATTATTCTATTTCTGTTCCAGCAGGTATTGCAGGACTGCCATTTAGGTTAAGTGCGCCCGACTTAGTAGCCGACCAAGATTTGTATGAAAACTCTGGCGTTTCTGGTTTTAACAGGAAAGTTACTGTAAGAACTATTTTTAGTTCAAATTCTACTTCAGCGCCTACACCAGTTCCGTTGGCTGGTGGTGCTACTATCTTATTTGTAACAGGAAGTGGTGCCTCTGCTTCTGCAAATATTTCTGGTTCTGGTGAGTTAGAAAAAATCAATGTAAGCAATGGTGGTTCTGGCTATTCTTCGGCACCAAGAGTGGTAATTTCGGGTGGTGGAGGAAGCGGGGCCACGGCCACTGCAGTGGTTTCTGGAGGTATTGTTACAGCTATTAATTTAACCTCTCCCGGAACAGGCTATACATCAGAACCTAGTGTAAGTTTAATATCAGGATCGGGTGCGCAATTAAGTGCTGCTATTGGAGGTGGATCTTCAATTAAATCTATAATTGTTGTTAATTCTGGTTCAGGCTATTCTTCTGTACCCAATGTAACCATTGGTGCTCCAAATTTGCCAAATGGAGTTAATGCAACGGCAGTGGCTAATATCAATAACGGACGAATTACGGGTATAACCATAACCAATGTTGGGTCTGGATATACTTCAACACCCAGCGTAATAATAGATGCAGCTGGGAGTGGTGGTATAAATGCAAGTGCCACAGCCACTCTCTCAGGTCAATCGGTTCAAACCGTAAGTATAATTAATACAGGATCAAATTACACAGGTGCGCCAACCTTAGTTTTCTCTGAACCAAATGTTCAAGGTGGAGTAAGAGCAACTGCATCGGCACAAATCGATAATACAACAGGGCAGATTATAGGGATTACTATTTTAAATCCGGGTTCTGGTTATACATCTAATCCTAGTATTTCTGTTATTTCTGGTTCAGGTGCTAGTGGCCAAGCAATCACAAAAGGAAGATCGTTAACGGGTGTTACTATACTAAGTCAGGGCGACAACTACGATTTTGCTCCAGAGGTAATTATTTCAGGTGGTGGAGGAACAGGTGCAACTGGAACAGCAACAATCACAAACGGAAGGGTTACGGGTGTAACAATTACGAATCCTGGTTCGGGATATTTATTTGCACCTAATATCAGTTTCTTTGCTGGTTCTGGAGCTCAAGCTTCTGTTACCATTAGTAATGGAGGTGTGTCTTCTGTAAAATTAGTAAATCCTGGCTCAGGTTATTCGGGCGCACCAAGGGTAATAATAGTTCCAAATGGTCCAGGAGGTGGAGCCACAGCTAGTGCAGTTTATGATGTAAATACTAAAACAATAAGTAGTGTAAATGTTACAAATGCTGGCACAGGTTTTATTGGAGGAAACGTGCCTTCGGTGGCAGAACCATTCTCCATCATACCAAACGTGTCGGGAGATAAGGTCTTGGTAAAATCTGGAATGACTTATATTAGAGATATATATTACGGTACTGGAAAAAGGGTGGATTAGTTTTTTTTGATTTAAAGGTCAGGCAATTTTGCCTGGCCTTTTTTTTTGCCACTTTTCTAATGATTCACCAATATGAATTGTTGAATAATACTTTTATACTTGCATCAAATATTCTAATTCTCATGAACCAATACGAGCAACTACTTAAGCATATCTATGAAACGGGAACTTTTAAATCTGATAGAACCGGAACGGGTACGCGCAGTATTTTTGGGGCTCAGTTGCGTTTTAATTTGCAGGAAGGATTTCCGCTTATTACTACTAAAAAGGTTCATTTAAAGTCTATTATTCACGAGTTACTTTGGTTTATTAAGGGCGAAACAAATACTAAATACTTAAAGGATAATGGAGTTAGCATTTGGGATGAATGGGCAAATGAAAATGGTGAATTAGGTCCGGTTTATGGCTACCAATGGCGTTCTTGGCCTGCCGCAAATGGCGTTTATATAGATCAACTTTCTGAGGTAATAGACACCATCAAAAAAAATCCAGATAGCCGCAGAATGATTGTAAGTGCTTGGAATGTGGCCGATTTAAACAAAATGGCACTTATGCCTTGTCATGCCTTCTTTCAATTTTATGTAGCAGATGGAAAATTAAGCTGTCAGTTATACCAACGCAGTGCCGATATGTTTTTGGGTGTACCATTTAACATCGCCAGCTATGCTTTTTTAACGCACATGATAGCACAAGTATGTAATTTAGAAGTAGGTGATTTTATCCATACTTTTGGCGATGCACACATATACAGCAATCACTTTGAACAAGTAGAATTGCAGTTAAGTCGCGAACCACGCCCATATCCAAGCCTCCAATTAAACCCAGCTATTAAGTCAATCTTCGATTTTACTTACGAAGATTTTACCATTCAAAACTATTATCCACATCCAGCTATCAAAGCGCCCGTGGCGGTGTAAATGTTAAATTAGAAATTCGAAAGTTAGGAAATGTCGAACACCGAATGCTGAATTTCGAATGTTGAAGTAATAAAAGCTAAAGGCCAAAAGCTAATAGCTAATAGCCAAAAATGTCGAACACTGAACGCTGAATTTCGAATGTTGAAGTAAAAAAAGCTAAAGGCCAAAAGCTTATAGCTAATAGCCAAAAATGTCGAACACTGAACGCTGAATTTCGAATGAAGAAGTAACAAAAGCTAAAGGCCAAAAGCCAATAGCTAATAGCCAAAAATGTCGAACACCGAATGCTGAATTTCGAATGAAGAAGCGACAAAAGCTATAAACTATCGAAAGCTAAATCAAAATGTTATTGCATCAACTCTAGTTGGATGAAATTATTGATTATTTGTTGGTAAGCAGTACTTTGCTTAAAGATTTATAAGTTCAATCTTGTTTTTTTTGCGATTTGTTAATGTTGATTTTGTTAAGTAAATCTAGAAGTTCTTTGCTGTTTAAACCATCAATTTGCTTGAACATTATGTGTCCCTCTTTATCCAATATAGCGTAATGTGGATATGCTACAACATCAAACCTACTAAGTACAGATTCATTCAAACCATTGTAATAAAAATTCCAATTTAAATCTGTTCTTTTATTTAAAAAATTGACCATTTTTACAAAGGAGTCGTCAACATTTATACTTAAAATGACTAGACTATCACTGTAGGCTTTATGTAGTTTTTTTAATTTCTCAAAACTAGCAATACAAGGCTTGCACCATGTTGCCCAAAAATCAATTAAGATATATTTCCCCAATAAAGAATCTATATACACTTCATTCCCATTTTTATCTCTGAATGGGTAACCTGTTAAAATATTTTTATTAAATTTTTTGTCTTTGGCAGTGTTTCCGGATTTAAGCTTGGTATAACAATCTTTTAAATAGTCACTTTTAGCAGAAGAACTTAAGGTGTCAATAATACCTGTAATATCGTCTGTTGGGCCCAAATATGCCTTTGTTTTAACAATTTGCTTAATTTTTAAATAATTACTCAGGTCTTGGTATTCAGTATGTAAATATATTTTTTGCTCAAAAATTACCCTATAAAGATTTTCTTTAGTTTTTATTCTTAAAAATGGAATGTTTAATTGAGTATGCTGTGCGCAATGCCAGAGTGGTGTATTAGTAACCATATAAAAGGCCATCATGGCCCCAATTTCAGGATTTATCGGAAAAGTTTTTAAAGACTTGCTCCATTGAATCATTTTTTTATCGGAAAGTTTCATTTGCTTATTCAATAGGTAAGAAAACATATAATACTGAAAATATAAACTCGACTTTTCGAAAATAGTATTTGCTTGTTTATCCAAGGAATCTAGCAGGGTTTTTCCAATGATTATTTTAGATTTATTATTGATATCTCGATTAAACAAATGATTCAAACATGTCTCAAAATATTGTATGTTTTTATTTTCACCTTTTGCGTTTAGTATGCTTAATAATCTTGGCTCAATTATAAGTGCAATTGTATCCAAAGCATCTTTGTCCAAATAATAGGGATGACTAAATTTACCTTCATAGCTAAATATTATTATCGAGTTTTTCCTGCTTGAAACGTTTACTTGGTATAAGTCTGAATCTAGTTTTGCCAATTCCAACGCTTGCCTTTCACCATTTAAAAAATCAGAATATGATGAAACGTTTAATTTATTAAAATCACCATCAAATTTGATGAAAAAATTTTGAGCTTTAGAAGAGTTTAATAAAAGGGTAAATATTAAAAATAATAAAATTTTGGTTGATTTCATTTTGTATAAAATTTGGCATGTAATAAATAAAATTTATTACATGCCGTTATAAATAAATTATTCTGGATCAAAGCTGTTAATGTAGTTCCATTGCTCTTCCGTTAGTTCATTACCATTCAAATAGGAATTAATAATAACTTGCATTTCATTAGGTATTTGAGCTAATTGATTTGAGTTTAATAAGTGATACGGAACCAATTCTTGTCCGCCTTCATTATTTCCTAAAATCCCATTTGTTAAACTAAATCCGATTCTGATA
>JAKRSG010000287.1 GCA_022402405.1 Bacteroidia bacterium
ACGACGATTTAAACGACCCATACAAAGAAGAATTTCAAGAAAAAGAAAGCAAACCCAAACCTGCTGCCACAGAAGAGAAAAGTGGTTATACCCGCATGACTTTAGAGCAGCTCAATCAACTATTAGAAAACGCTCTTGCCTTAGAAGATTATGCAAGTGCCGCCCGCATTAGGGACGAAATACAAAGAAGAAAAAAATAAGAATGGAAAAATATACCGGTATCATTGGCATCTTACTCATTTTTGCCATCGCTTTCTTGCTCTCAAATAATCGCAAAGCAATCAATTACCGGCTAGTTTTTAGCGGACTAGGACTTCAAATCTTGCTAGCTCTGTTTATACTTAAAACAGATATTGGTTCAAGCCTATTTGCCTTTGTTGGAAAAAAAATTGAAGGTCTATTAACCCTTGCAGATAAAGGTGGTGAGTTTGTGTTTGGTGGCCTCATAAAACCAGATTTACTTAAGCCTATTTTTGGCGATCAATACAGCTTTTTGTTTATGTTCAAAATAATGCCAACCATTATTTTTGTGGCAGTATTGGTGAGCATGGCATATCATATTGGAATTATGCAATTGGTAGTTTCGTTTTTTGCTAAAATAGTACACACCCTCATGCGAGTAAGCGGAAGTGAAGCCCTATCAAACGTTGCTAGCGCTTTTGTTGGTCAGGTAGAAGCACAAATTATGATTAAGCCATATATTTCATCCATGACCATGAGCGAACTTTTAGCAAGTATGAGCGGAAGCATGGCCACCATTGCTGGTGGAGTTATGGCTGTTTATATCTCTATGGGAATACCTGCTCCATACCTTTTGGCAGCTAGTATTATGGCAGCACCAGGCGCATTGGTTATCTCCAAAATAGTTTGGCCAGAAACAGAAGAATCTCCCACCAAAGGCGCCATAAAATTGGATGTAAAAAAGACACACGCCAATCTCTTAGACGCTATTTCACATGGTGCATCAGACGGACTAAAAATTGCGCTCAACGTAATTGCTATGCTTATTGGTTTTATTGCCCTAATTGCCCTGGCAGATGCACTATTAATTAAGCTAACTCAATTACCAGATTTAATAGCATCTTGGTTTGGTTACACAGAATCATTTAATATCCCTGCACTCAGTTTAGATAAAATATTTGGAACCTTCTTCTCAGTATTTGCGTGGACAATGGGTGTTCCCTCACAAGACATTCAAACAGTAGGTTCATTAATGGGAACCAAAATGGTTATCAACGAATTTGTAGCATATTCAAAACTTGCTCCTATGGTAGCATCTGGCGCTTTATCGGCCAAGTCTATTGTAATTGTAAGCTTTGCCTTATGCGGATTTGCTAACTTTAGCTCCATTGCCATACAAGTTGGTGGCATTGGAGAACTTGCTCCAAGCAGGCGCTCAGATTTAGCCAAGCTAGGCTTTAAAGCACTTATCGTAGGCACATTGGCATCCTATTTAAGTGCTACCTTAGCTGGATTAATGTTATAAAATTAAAGCAGGAAATTGAGGCATTAACTCATATTCGCCCTCTGTGTTCCAGGCATAAATCTGGTGCTGAATTCCGTTTGTTATAAACAAATAAGGCACCGAAAACACCATATTATAAGTAGCAATTTGAAAGAGTGTTTCATTACTCAATTTTACCTCTGGCGCCTTACACTCTATCAACATTTGAGGCTTTCCTAGTTTATTAAACAACAACAAATCAAAGCGCTTACTAAGTTTGTTGTATTTAATCAATCGCTCTACTGCCAATAAACTAGCAGGCAATTTTTCTGTCTGAACCAAATAAAAAATCACATGCTGACGCACCCACTCCTCAGGCGTTAACACTACCCACTTTTTACGAATAGTGTCATATATAAATTCCTTTTCCTCTCGCGTTTCTATCTTAAAGGAATACTCAGGAAAATTTAATTTAAACATCCTATTTAATAACCGCAAAACTACCAGTTTGTATCTCGCCGCTTTGGGTATCTTTTACGGTAAACATATACACTCCAGTAGTTAATTGAGTTTTAAAATCTGTAAGTACATCCCAAGCATGCTCTCCCCCACTCATAGTTGTTTTCTCTGGGTTACCAAAATTATTGCTCCAACCAATTCCTTCACCTTTATACACTTCGCTATCATGACGCAAACTAGCCACTAAATCGCCGCTGCTTGTATAAATCATCACCTCACAACGAGAAGGCAAATTGAAGAAATATAATTTCTTGGTTCTTGGCGTATTTCCATCCCATGCAGCAGAAGTTTTGTATGGATTAGGATATACACCTACTTTTTTAGCTGAACTCGAATTAAAATCGTTTGGCTTTGTTCCCGGAAAAACACGCATTTCATTCTCTGTAAACGAAGATTCCAAAGATGGAATTCCAAGTACTTTATCTCCTTTATCGAAAGCCGTAACTACCACTAAATATTGCCAACCGTTTGATAAGTTATTCATCACATATTTGTAATGATATTTGGTAGTATCACCATCAAAAACTTTTGGTTCAGCCAGTTTTATTAATTCAAAACCATTGTTGAACCCAATACCATTTCCTGCAGAATCCCATTGAGCAATTAAATTGGCTTCGGCTAATAGGTTCAGACCTAAATCATCTCCAGGATTGCTACGGTAAATTCTGTAACCTTCAAAATCTCTGATACGAGTAATTGGATCTACTGAATACTCTGATTTGTTTGTCCAGTATACTTCTATTTTACCCTCGTCGGCAATAACCTTTGTAATAGGTGATTCTGGTGGTTCTGGTAAAATATATCTATCTAATTTACCGTTTCCATTTAAATCTAATTCGGGGCGATAGGTTCCATCTTCATTTACATCTTCTCCTAAAAAAGTGGCACGAGTTCTTTTAAAATTATCTGTAAGTTCTTTTCTAGACTCCTCACTAGAGTGAATATTGTTTGAACCAATTGGCAAATACGAAAGCGGTTCTTTTTGCTTAGCAGCCACAAAGGCTAGCACAAAGCTAAAAGACTCGCCTGGCTCTATGCTAACAAGCGGACCAGCAGAAAGTAATTGCAACCAGTTAGCTGGAATGCCGTTGATAGGACCATCGCCACCGTACAATAAACTAGAGTCTATACCTTTGCTTAATTTTAAATACCTTTCTTGGTCGTTTCCGGGTGTATTCCAAGGCTCGGCAATGGAGTTAAAATTCCAAAAATTATAGTTTAATCTCGGTGCTGGTAAACCACGTTGCAAAAATGTATCAGGCTTGTTCGGATTAAAAAACATTCCTCTCCAATCCATTCCTAAAAATTGAATGGCTCCATAAGAACGAGTAAAATCGATATCATCGCCATAACTTTGGTAGGCAAAAAGCGACATATATTTTGGATCAACCCCATTTCTACCCTTATTAAAAAAAGCTGTACCAGCATCTCTTGTTACATTTACATTTCTTACAACTAAATCGCTGAAACTACCTAAATAAACAGAATCCCAGCGCTTGTCAGATGCATTTTTAATAGTGTAATTACAAATAACAAAAAAATCGGCGAAGGGAAAGTTCCATGCATAAGTCTCTAATTCTATAACAGCACCCAAGGGATTTTGGTGACCATTAATAGGAATAGAAGTTCCGGGAATAACCACAAAACTATCTGTTTGAGTCATGATAAAATCTTGATGCGAAACAGCAGAAAAAGAGAAATTACTGCTATTAGGCAATTTAGAGCGCTCTTTGATGGCACTAAGTTGCGTAAACTCAAAACCATTACCTCCGGTGCTATAACCAGCACTTGCATCTACAGAGCTGGTGCTCACTCTAACCTGACCATCAACCACAGCACCTATCCAAATACCGGCTTCAAACAAATGCTCTATTCCACTACCTCGAGGAAAAGCCATAGAAGGCGGTCCTTGAGTGTTACTTCTTACTGTTGGTCGGCCAAAAGTACCAAAGTTATTTACGCTTAAACCCATTCTACCAGTAGTGGTAAACCTACTTTGAGAGGGCACTTGTGCCCAAACGCTTATTTGAATGAGACACAAACAAACTATTAATCGAATTTTATGTATTGAATTCATGTTAGATTGCAAATATGGTTAATTAAATTTTATTCATATAAATTCTATGTAAATTTTAAACAAATTGCCCTAAAAAAAGAATTAAATAATACATTTGCAGCTGGCATTTTGCCAATTACAAAACATCATTCAAGTATGAAAAAATTATTACTAAGTTTCTGCGTTTTAATGCTAGCAGTTGTAGCAAATGCGCAAAATCCTTATCCGGTGGTTCCAATAGACACCGTGCAGTATGTAAACATGGACAAACTAACCGCTCCATTTCCAAACGATTCTTCTGACTATGTAAATCCGTTCTTCAAGAACAGCATGTACACAGATACCGTTCGTTTTGATGGTATCGTTTTATTTGATCCAAGATTGTACGGATTAAGTACAAGTAGAAAAGCTACTATTTTGTCGGCAGATACATTTGGCAGACCTTGGGGTGGCGTAGAAATTATGTGCGAACCTTCTGGTAGCGGACGTACATTGGCTCAATTATTAAATGACAATAAATTTTATGACAACTTAAAACCAGGTACTCGTGTAAGAGCAACAGGTGTTATCAGAACATTTAGAGGTTCGGCTCCTGCTGGAACTCGTCAAGGACAAAGCCAAGTAAACATGATTAGAGGAAACATTAACTGGGATAATGGGATCGAAATTTTAGATTTAGAACCTAAAACAGTTACTGCCACTCCAATTAGAATAGACTCTTTAATGACAGGTAACGCTGGAGTTGGTCAGGTTCAAGTAAAAGCTGGAGGAGAAAAATGGGAAGGAGCTTATGTAGAATTAAAAGACGTAACCGTATTTGCTCGTCAGGCTAGTGGTAGCCGCTGGTTCTGGAGCGTAGCTGATGAGAATGGAAACGCCATTGATATTAGTGATTTCTCAGCTTGGTACAGAAATGACAACAACTCTGATAGTGTATTACCTGCAGGCAGATTTACTCCACCACTTCCTGGCACAAGAATCAGTTATGTAAGAGGAGTAATAGTAGAGTCTGCTATTGGCGGACAGTATCGCTACACCATTGCTCCATTATTACCTTCAGATTTAGGTCCGGTAAGTTACACACCGCCTACCGTTACTTCAAGAGAGAGATTCCCCGTAATGGCAAAATCTACCGATTCAGTTGGAGTTTTAGTAAAAGTTCAACAAGGAACAGCGAGAGTAAACAACGTAAAGTTATTTTATGCTGTTGGATACAACAATACAAATTTTGATTCTATCACTTTAACTAGAAATACGTTACCTAACGATACCATGCAATTCTTTGGATTTATTCCAGCTCAAGCAAACAATTCAATAGTTAAATATTTCGTACGCCCAACAGATGTGAATGGTAGCTTTACTAATTCCCCCAATGCAAACGGCGATTTTAATGCTTATTTAGTACAAGATGCTGGTATTACTAGCATTCAAGATTTACAATTTAGTCCATATCCAAACAACCAAACGATCTGGAGTAACGATAGTATTAACGGTGTAGATATTAGAGGTATTGTTACTTCAACTAACATGATTCAAGGTACAACCAACATCTTAACAGTACAAAATGGCACAGGCTTAAATAGCGCCATCATCGTAAACAGAAGAACCGGCGATATCACTGGAACTTGGAGAGTTGGAGATTCAGTTTCTATCACTGGTTTCAGAATTAGAGAATCATTTGGTATGACCACTTTAAATAGTATTGCTGGCTCAGTAATTTCTTCTGGAAATGCATTACCTGCTTTTGCAACCTTTAACATGGACACTATTGCAGCTATTAGTTCATCTCCTACTCGTCGCCCAGAATTAGCACCTTATGAAGGTATGTTAATGCGTTTCGACAGCGTATTTGTGGTTAATACCAATGCAGATGCTCCTTCTAACTTTGGAGAATTTGTAATCAACAACGATATTACAAAAACTACAGGCTTAAGAGTAGATGATATTAGTACACGCTTACCAGATAACTTTAACAATAATTTGGTAACGGGTCAATTTATGAATAAAGTTCAAGGTGTGTTAACACTTACTTTCAGCAACTGGAAATTACAACCAAGAGATAGCAACGACTTAGATTTCTCTGGGGCTCCAGATACAGAAAAGCCAGTTATCACTTTATTAGGAAACAACCCAGATTCAGTTTTAATTAATACCTCATGGGTAGATGCAGGTGCTACAGCTAGCGATAACAAAGACGGCGATATCACTAACATGATAATGGTTGAAGGAACCGTTGATACAGCTACAGTTGGCGCATACACTATTTCTTATGTAGTAAGCGATAAAGCAGGCAACAAAGATTCTGTAACTAGAACGGTTATAGTATACCAATCAGTAGGTTTGAACCAAAACGAATTGGTTCATGCTAAAATTAACATGTTCCCTAACCCAGCTAATGAAACAGTTAAGTTAAGCGTTTCAGGAATTAAAACATTCCCTGTAACAGCTTCTATTATTGATATTAGCGGAAGAGTATTAATGACAGAAAGCTTTACTTCTGCTGTTATCAATCATAGCTTTAATATTAGCGAATTAAACAATGGAATTTACTTCTGTAACATCCAATCAGAAAACGGTTCAAGAACCATCAAATTTGTTGTAAGCAAATAATTCTGATTTAAATAATAAAAAGCCGAGCTCATGAAATTGAGTTCGGCTTTTTTTATGGCCTTAACTCAAGGAAATAAACTTACCCGATTTTAATCGGTTAAATACTTTTATCATCCAAGTTAATACTCATCTTTGCACTTACCATTCGCTTGGCCAAGCAATGAATCCTATGTTAAACATTAAAAAAAACAAAACATGTCAAACCTCAAAAACAGCGTAAGGCTTATGGGCCACATTGGGCAGAATCCCGAATTACGCACTACAACAACAGGCAAGAAAGTTGCAAACTTCTCTTTAGCCACCAACGAAAACTACATCGATGCCAACGGACAAAAAGTTACCGAAACCATGTGGCACAATTTAATTGCTTGGGGCAAACAAGCCGACATTGCAGAAAAGTACCTTGAAAAAGGGAAAGAAATTTGTATCGAAGGCAAAATCTCCAATAGGAATTACCAAGATAAAAACGGACAGAAAAAATATGTCACGGAAATTATCATCTCAGAAATTTTAATGATCGGACCAAAAGAAAAAAAGGCGGCCTAAATCTTTAGGTGAATAGGGAGGTGAATAGGAATTCAAAACACCTCTCTATTTGTTAATTAAATTATCAAAATTTGGATTAAATAATCTACATTTTTTAGCATACAATTGTTTTTCAATTAATTAATATTGGTAAAACTTGTGGATACAATTCTGTTTGATTCCTATTCAAACCCGATAATTACGCCTAATTTTGATGCAAATAAAAACAATAGCATGAGCAGCACCGACGTAAAAGAAAAATTAAAAGCCTTACAACTTACCATAGACAAATTAGATAAAGCCTACGGTAAGGGTACGGTTATGAAAATGAGCGACCAAAAGATAGATGATATCGAATCATTGTCTACCGGCTCATTATCCCTAGACATTGCCCTTGGAATTGGCGGCTTACCAACGGGAAGGATTATAGAAATATACGGACCAGAATCTTCAGGTAAAACAACGCTTTCTATGCATGCCATTGCAGAAGCCCAAAGAAAAGGTGGCATCGCTGCATTTATTGATGCAGAACATGCATTCGACAGACATTATGCCGAAAAATTAGGAATAGACATCGAAAACCTAATTATATCTCAACCAGATGATGGAGAACAAGCCTTAGAAATTGCAGACGCTCTTATTCGCTCGGGCGCTATAGACATTATTGTAATCGACTCAGTGGCGGCTCTTGTGCCAAAAGCAGAACTAGAAGGCGATATGGGTGATAGCAAAATGGGCTTACAAGCTAGATTAATGAGTCAGGCCTTAAGAAAACTAACCGGTACCATCAACAAAACAGGTTGTATCTGTATCTTCATTAATCAGCTTCGTGATAAAATCGGTGTTATGTTTGGTAGTCCAGAAACTACAACCGGTGGTAACGCCCTTAAATTCTACTCTTCTGTACGTTTAGATATTCGCAGAATTGGACAGATTAAAGACGGTTTGGATATCGTTGGAAACCGCACAAAAGTACAGGTAGCCAAAAATACAGTTACTCCTCCTTTCCGTACAGTAGAATTTGATATTATCTA
>JAKRSG010000288.1 GCA_022402405.1 Bacteroidia bacterium
GGAGATGGTTGCGGTGCAGTTCTGCTTGAACCAAACTATGAAGGAAATGGTATCATTGATGCTGTTTTAAAATCGGATGGTTCTGGAAGGCATTTTTTACATCAGAAGGCTGGTGGTTCTCTTAAGCCACCTACACACGAAACCGTAGACGCCAGGGAACATTATGTTTTTCAGGATGGTAAGTCGGTTTTTAAGTTTGCAGTTAAAGGTATGGCCGATGTATCTGCTCAAATTATGGAGCGAAACAACCTAACTTCAGAAGACATTTCATGGCTTGTTCCGCATCAAGCCAATTTGCGAATTATCGATGCCACTGCCGAAAGAATGGGCCTAGATAAAGATAAAGTAATGATAAACATAGATCATTACGGTAATACCACCAATGGTACTCTCCCATTATGTTTATGGGAATGGGAAAAGAAATTAAAAAAAGGTGATAATTTAGTTTTAGCAGCCTTTGGTGGAGGTTTTACTTGGGGTGCCATTTATTTAAAATGGGCTTACAACTCTAGTGAAGAATAGCTTTTTACACTTTTTTTTGGTTTAGGTATTTGCCAATTCGATTTTTTAAATAAATTTGATTTTACTTAATAAAAATTCTTATGGAATTAAAAGAAATAAAAGAACTCATTAAACTGGTTTCAGAATCAGGTGTTTCTGAGGTAGAAGTAGAACGTGGCGATTTTAAATTGGCCATCAAAAAAACAGATGAAAAAACGATGGTAGTTCATCAAAGTGCTCCAGCAACTTTGGTTCAAGCCGCTCCTGTAGCCATGCCTGTTGCTAGCGCACCTGCAGCCGCACCTGTTCCTACTCAAAAAATGGAATCTTTGAACACTGAGGTGAGCAGCAATTTAATAACTATCAAATCTCCTATGATTGGTACTTACTACAAATCATCATCACCAGATAAGCCACCTTTTGTGCAAGTAGGTGATGAAATTAAAGTTGGTCAGGTGCTTTGCATTGTGGAAGCCATGAAACTATTTAATGAGATAGAATCTGAAGTTTCTGGTAAAATTGTTAAAGTTTTAGTAGAAAATGCTTCCCCAATAGAATACGATCAACCTTTATTTTTGGTTGAACCTAAGTAATCGTTTACTTGGGAATTATTCATTTGGTTTCATTTAACTATCTTTTACATGTTCAAAAAAATTCTCATCGCCAATAGAGGCGAAATAGCTCTTAGGATTATTCGTACAGCCCGCGAAATGGGTATAAAAACGGTTGCAGTTTATTCTACAGCCGACAGAGATAGTCTGCATGTTAGATTTGCAGATGAAGCTGTTTGTATTGGTCCGCCACCTTCTGCCCAATCTTATTTGAGTATATCAAATATCATTGCTGCGGCAGAAATTACAAATGCAGATGCTATTCACCCAGGTTACGGATTCTTATCAGAAAATGCTAAATTCTCTCAGGTTTGTAGAGAACATGGTATAAAATTTATTGGTGCTAGTCCGGAAATGATTAACGCCATGGGCGATAAATCTAATGCCAAAGCTACCATGAAAAAGGCTGGAGTTCCAGTAATTCCTGGTTCTGAAGGTTTGTTAAAAGATGCAGCAGAAGGAAGAGCACTTGCAAAAGAAATTGGATATCCAGTTATAATCAAAGCAACTGCAGGTGGTGGTGGTAGAGGAATGCGCATTATCTGGGCAGATGAAGAGTTTGAAAAACACTGGGACAGTGCTAAACAAGAATCGTTAGCTGCCTTTGGTAACGATGGTATCTACATGGAGAAATACGTGGAAGAGCCTCGTCATATAGAAATTCAATTAGCGGGCGACCAATACGGAAAGGTTTGTCATTTATCTGAAAGAGATTGCTCTATTCAACGTAGACACCAAAAGTTGGTTGAAGAAAGTCCGTCTCCATTTATGACAGATGAGCTTCGCGAGAAAATGGGTGCTGCCGCAGTTGCAGGCGCCTCTGCCATTGGATACGAAGGTTTAGGTACTATCGAATTCTTGGTCGACAAACACAGAAACTTCTACTTCATGGAAATGAATACTCGTATTCAGGTAGAACATCCAGTTACAGAAGAAGTAATCAATTTCGACTTGGTAAAAGAGCAGATTTTAATAGCTGCTGGTGTGCCTATTAGTGGCAGAAATTATTATCCATCACGCCACTCTATTGAAGTACGTATCAATGCAGAAGATCCTCATAATAACTTTAGACCTACTCCTGGTAGAATTGATTACCTGCATAAGCCAGGCGGACATGGAGTGAGGGTTGATACACACATCTACGCAGGTTATACTATTCCAAGTAACTATGATAGTATGATTGCTAAAATGATTGTTACGGCTCAAACTAGAGAAGAAGCCATTATTAAAATGGAAAGAGCTTTAGGAGAGTTTATCATTGAAGGACCAGGCTTAAAAACTACCATACCTCTTGCGGTAAAGCTCATGCAAAATGAGGACTTCAAGAATGGTAATTTTACTACGGCATTCATGAATACATTCGATATTAACGAATAAAAAAAGTGGGCATTGCCCACTTTTTTTATTCCTAAAACTTCCTAAAAACATACATTTGTAGTGTATGCCATTATTGCTTTTAATCATTCTATCTCTTTTTAATCGTATAAGTCCGGAAACCTTAAACGAAGTGAAAATTTACGATTTGGAAGGTAAAGCTTATTCTATAAACCCCGCTTCGCATAAAAAAGGAACTGTTATTTTGTTTCTTTCTCCTGAGTGCCCATTGTGCGAGAGTTATTCGCTAACTATCCGAAATTTAGCCAGCACCTATCAAAAGGTGGGAATTAGCTTTTATGCCATCATTCCCGGCAAAACATACAGCAAAAAAGAGATACTCGCTTATAAATACAAATATAAACTCAATGAGCTTTTGTTTTACACCGACCCAAACTTTGAATTAGCCAAATTTGCACAGGTCAGCATAACTCCCGAGGTGGCGGTATTTGTGCCAAGCGGACAAAAAGTATATCAAGGCAGAATAGACAATTGGGCTTACGAACTTAGCAAAAAGCGAAAAGTTATAACAGAGCACGATTTAGCCAATGTGCTCGAAAAACTTTACCTTAATCAAATGGTTAAACCCTATAAAACAAGGGCTGTAGGATGTTACATAAACTAATTCAAATATTGCTGTTAGGTATCTTTTTAGCAGTATCTTGTTCTGAACCAAATTCCACTGTTTCATCCGCTGAGCAGGTATTATTCGCTGAACACATCGCGCCTATCATTCATCAAAATTGTACTAAATGTCATAACCCAAATGGTGCCGCACCCTTTAGTTTGGTGAGCTACGACGACATTGCACCTAAAGCAAAACTCATTGCCTATGTTACCGAAAAAAGGCTTATGCCACCTTGGCCTGCCGACCCAAGTTACACCCATTTTGCTAATGAAACATACCTTACAGATGAACAAATAATGCTCATCAAAAGATGGTCGGAGGAAGGTTGTTTGGCAGGTGATACGGCGGCTTTGGTTCAGCCCGAAATAGTGGAGAAAACGTGGAGCAAAACCAAGCCAGATTTGATAGTAAAAATTCCTGAACCAATAAAGGTACCTGGGAATAATTCGGACTTGTTTTTGGTGGTGAAAGTACCATTTGAGTTACCCAAAGACACCATCATTAGAGCCATAGAATTTGTGCCCGGAAACAAGCGATTGGTTCATCATGTAAACACGCATATTGTTCAGTTTGAACCTAACAAAAAACGAAGTTTACACGAAGGAAAATACTTGGTAAACCAAGACCAAACCAAGAGTACTCAGATTCATAAAGAGCTTGGCTTACTTAATGATGATGGCAGTTACGCACCTATGACGCCAAGTGTTTCTAACTATTTACCAGGTGCTCAGTTTAGTTTTTACCCCGATGAAATTGGGGGATTTAGAATAGGTAAAAAGAATGCATTCTACCTAAACGATATGCATTTTGGACCCAGTGCTATTGAGCAAAAAGACTCTTCTTACTACAAAATTTATTATGGCACCAAAGAGCCAAAACGGCCTGTAAAAGAATTTCAGATTGGCACTTTAGGATTGGCTCCAGTTGAGCCTGCATTGGTGGTTCCAGCAAATGAAATGAAGACCTTTCATATTAAGTTTAATGTGCCATCAGATATTTCAATAGTCAATATTGTACCGCATATGCATCTCATTGGAAAGAGATTTTGGGCTTATGCCATAAAGCCAAGTGGCGATACTATTAGGTTAATTCGAATTAACGATTGGGATTTTAGGTGGCAATATTTTTACATGCCAAAAACTATGCTTAAGATTCCGAGAGGCTCTACCATTTATGTTGAGGGCGATTTTGATAATAGAGCTAGCAACCCAAACAATCCGTTTAGTCCGCCACGGGTAATTGCAGAACGAGAAGGTAGCATGAAAACTACCGATGAGATGTTTCAGCTCATTTTAAGCTATGTTTCCTACCAAAAGGGAGATGAGTTTATTTCGTTGGAGTGACCCTAAAATAATAAGTGCGGACAAGTCGCTACCTGTCCGCACTTTTTTAGCAAAATGATTAAGCGCAGTATTCTTCGAAAGCTGCTTGAAGATTTTGAGAAATCATTTCGGCGCTTCTGCCTTCAATCATATGACGTTCGATGAAGTGAACTAAGTTACCATCTTTAAACAAAGCAATTGAAGGAGAAGATGGAGGGAAAGGCAAGGTGTATTCACGTGCTTTTGAAACAGCCTCCGCCTCTTGTCCGGCAAACACCGTAAGCAATTCGCTAGGCTTTTTGGAAGCGTTAGAAACTGCATGTATAACACCTGGTCTGCAAGTACCTGCAGCGCAACCGCAAACAGAATTAAACACTAATAATTGTGTACCTTGTTTGCTATTTAGGGCCTCTTCTACTTCTGAAGCACTCATTAAAGATTTGAAACCTACGTTTTCTAATTGTTGTCTCATGGGAGCAACTAACATTTCTGGATATGCCATATTTTAATTATGAATTATGAGTTATGAATTATGAAATTTTAATTACGGATTACGAGTTACGAATTAAGGGCTATTTTTTACTGTTTGGGTTATTTAAAATAGTTCTGCAAAAATAATTTTAATTTAGTGATTTGTTACAAAAGCAATATTAAATAACAAAGTCTTGTTTGAAAAAGTTTGACCAAATTTTATTTTTATTATCAGGTGGTTAAGCTTACATTTGCACACTAAAAATTTATTTTAAAGATATATGTCAGACGCAAAAACTGCCCTTCCTTACAAAGTTAAGGACATTTCCCTAGCAGAATGGGGACGTAAAGAAATTCGTTTAGCTGAAGCAGAAATGCCGGGTTTAATGGCACTTCGTGCAGAATATGGTGCTAGTCAGCCCCTAAAAGGTGCTCGCA
The DNA here is from genome assembly GCA_022402405.1 of Bacteroidia bacterium. Taxonomy (GTDB): domain Bacteria; phylum Bacteroidota; class Bacteroidia; order UKL13-3; family UKL13-3; genus B1. Next base: position 5,346 of record JAKRSG010000288.1, read on the forward strand.
TTGCTGGTTGTTTACACATGACCATCCAAACTGCTGTATTAATTGAAACCTTAAAACACTTAGGAGCAGAAGTAACTTGGAGTTCATGTAATATTTTCTCTACTCAAGATCACGCTGCTGCTGCTATTGCTGCTGCTGGTATTCCGGTATACGCTTGGAAAGGTCAGAACGAGGAAGAATTTGATTGGTGTATTGAGCAAACCTTATTCGCCTTTGAAGGTGGTAAGCCACTAAACATGATTTTAGACGACGGTGGCGATTTAACCAACATGGTTTTTGATCGTTACCCTGAGTTAACAAAAGACATCAAAGGTTTATCAGAAGAAACTACAACTGGTGTTCACCGTTTGTACGAGCGTATGAAAAAAGGTACTTTAGTTATGCCTGCAATCAACGTAAACGATTCTGTTACTAAATCTAAATTCGATAACAAATACGGTTGTAAAGAATCATTAGTAGATGCTATCCGTAGAGCTACTGATATTATGATGGCTGGTAAGGTTGCTGTAGTTGCTGGTTACGGTGATGTTGGTAAAGGTTCTGCAGAATCATTACGTGGTGCTGGTGCTCGTGTATTGGTTACAGAAATAGATCCTATTTGTGCATTACAAGCAGCAATGGACGGATTTGAAGTAGTTACCATGGAAGAAGCTTGTGAGCGTGCAAATATTTTTGTTACTGCTACTGGTAACTTAAAAATTATCACTGAGCGTCACTTCAGAGCCATGCGCGATAAATCTATCGTATGTAACATTGGTCACTTCGATAATGAAATTGATATGGCTTGGTTAAACAACAATTATGGTTCAACTAAAAACACCTTAAAGCCTCAAGTAGATATCTACAATGTTGAAGGAAATGACATCATCGTATTAGCTGAAGGTCGTTTAGTTAACTTAGGTTGTGCTATGGGTCACCCTAGTTTTGTAATGAGTAATTCATTTACAAATCAAACCTTAGCTCAAATTGAGTTATGGAACAACAGCGCTAACTACGAAAACAAAGTGTACGTGTTACCTAAACACTTAGATGAAAAAGTAGCAAAATTACACTTAGCTCATATCGGTGCTAAATTAACCGTTCTAGAAAACGAGCAAGCTGAATACATCGGCGTAACCGTTGAAGGTCCGTTTAAATCGGAAATGTACCGTTATTAGTCGATAGTCCATGGTCCATAGACCATAGTCGGTAGAATTAATTAATAAAGGCCGCTTCATTTGATTGAAGCGGCCTTTTCGTTGGGGTGGAAAATTTCGGCCCCTATTTATCGTTCGGGCGGAAGATTTTCCGCCCCTATTTATCGGCAATTACCTTGTCTAAAATTTGCATAAACGCGGCGGCATCGCGGTAACCGGGGTCTATGAACAATGATTTCTTTTTGGGATCAATAAAATATGTGGTGGGAAATCCGGTGTTTTCGCCGCGTGTAAGCTGAGCGTAAAAATCGCGTGCAGAGTATGTCTGACCGTCGATATCATAGGTTAATTCTTTTAATTCTGGATTAAATTTTACCGGAATAAAATGTTTGTTTATTTTCTTAATGACATCTGCATTACTGTATGTATCTCTATCCATTTTTTTGCACCACCCACACCAATCGGTATAAGCATCTATCAGCAAAATCTTCCCATCCTTTTGCGCCAATGGATATGCTTCATTCCACTTGTACCATTTTAGTTCATCAGACGCAGATTTATTGAAAGAACTAAATAATAGTAAACAAAAACTTAGGTATAGGATTTTTTTCATAACAATCATTTTTTGAAATACTCAGCAATAAACAGACCAAAAATCAAATAAAAAACTTCTTTATGGCTGAACCTAACATTTCTCGATCTATTCGCTCAAAAGGATGAGCTGTATTGGGCAGAACCCATAGTTGCGCCTGACTTAATTTTTGATATACTTGCAAGGTTTCTGCTACGCTCGATGTTTGATCTCTATCGCCAATACCCAACAAAACAGGATGCTTTATAGCCTTAAGCTCTTCTTCACTCATCACCATGGTTTCGCTCAGTTGTTTCATCATATCGCTGGTGCTTTTAAGCAGACTTTTCCAAAGATGCATGCCATGTACAAGCATTAAATTATTGGCAAATGCTGGTACTTTTTCAAACATCTTATCGGGGTCTAACATACCTCTTTCTTTAGCCGTAGTAATGGGATCCCAATTAAACTTCACATTAAGCGTCATAATTTTGTTTACCCTTTCTGGATGCTTGTGCGCAAAATATAAGGCAGCATATCCTCCCATGCTAAACCCAAACAAATGTATCTTATCTATTTTCTCTGCATCTAAAAAATCCAGAATATTCTTAGCAAAGGTATCAAAGGTTAACCCTTGAGGCGGAATAAGCTCTCCACCATGTCCGGCCAAGTTAATAGCAGAACATTTAAAGCTAGTACTTAAGTCCTTAATAAGTTCATCAAATTGATATTTAGAGCCCAAGGCACCATGCAAAAAAAGTATCTGTTCCATAGAGGCAATATACTATTTAATTCTGATACACATCCAAACAAAAAAGTTATTTTTGCAGCTCAATTAAAAAACATGCTAGTATTTAATCGTAAACAATATACCAATCAAACACTCATTTCTCTCTACGAGGCACTCATTAAACCGAGAATGATAGAGGAAAAAATGCTCATTTTACTTCGTCAGGGAAAAGTTAGCAAATGGTTCAGTGGTATTGGTCAGGAAGCCATTAGCATTGGAGTAGTAAAAGCACTCGATACAGACGAATATATATTACCACTGCACAGAAACCTCGGAATTTTTATCGGT
>JAKRSG010000289.1 GCA_022402405.1 Bacteroidia bacterium
TGCTGTTACCATTAGTAAACCACTACGATTACAAAAGGTAGATTTATACGGAGACATACCTGCTTATCAATGCAGTGGAACGCCTGCAGACTGTGTAAAATTGGCAGTTGACAAGGTTTTACATAGAAAACCAGACTTATTAATATCTGGTATAAATCATGGTTCAAATAGCTCAATTAATATATTGTATAGCGGTACTATGAGTGCAGCCATGGAAGGAGCTATAGAAGGAATTCCGTCTGCAGGGTTTAGCCTTTGCGATTTTTCTTATGATGCCGACTTTACTTTGGCAGCTAAAATTGCCCGTTCTGTAGCCGAAAATATTATTAATAACGGACTTCCAATTGGGGTTTTATTAAATGTAAATATACCCAAAGTAAGCAGTACCGAATTTAAAGGCACCAAAGTTTGCCGACAAGCATTGGCCAAATGGGAAGAAGATTTTGACGAGCGTTTAGACCCTAACGGAAAAAAATATTATTGGCTAACCGGTAAGTTTGTTAATTACGATAAAGGAGATGATACAGACGAATGGGCACTTGCCAATGGATTCGCGTCTATTGTTCCCGTTCAATTTGATTTAACTGCCCACAACTCAATTGGGCTAATTAACCAATGGAATATCGATTATGAGCATTAACTGGAAAGACAATTTAGGTTTAGGATTTTTATTAGGGCTTATTGGTCCAACATTAGGCATTATAGGCTTTTACCTAGTAAATTACAATGCTAGCAGCTTTTTCGATTTTGTAGATTTAACAATCACCCAAAAATTATTGTCGCCATTACTTAGTTTATGTTGCGTAATAAATCTGGCTTTGTTTTACCTATTTATTCATTTCGAAAAATACCCAACTGGTAGAGGAATTATACTGGCTACCTTTCTATATGGACTAGTGATTGTGCTGTTTAAATTCTTTATTTAATCTGATTTTAATACTATTTTTGATTTGTTAAACTAAATCATACATTTGATGCATGGAAAGAATACTTATACTCTATCTAGCCTTTATTTTTGTTCAACCGGTATTTGCTCAAGATAGCAGCAAGCAGGCTGAATCAATCATTTTAAAGGGCGCAGATAACGATATCAACACCGTAACTGTATCGCCCATTAAAGTTCAACGTATGGCAGCTGCAGGATGGAACAATGAAATCCTGATCTACAAAACAGACAGTCCGTATCAAATGGTTCAAAAACTGGTAAATCATACAGCACCTGTTAACTCTATCACTTACAACTTAAAAGGCAACTATTTTGCCAGCGGAGGTAGTGATTTTAATGTATTTATTTATGATTCGATGTTCAGACCCGTGTCGATACAATTGGATCAAACCAAAAAACACTCGAGCGATGTTAGAAAAGTAATGTTCGATAAAGCCAGTAAATATGTTTTTAGTGGCGACAAAGATGGTAGGTTAATTATCTGGGATATTAACAATAAAAAGCCTATCAAAATGTATGAAACTGGCAGCACCATAAACAGTTTGTGTATTAGTCCTAGTCCGGCCAACATTTTTGTAGCTAACAGCGATAAGCAAATTAAGTTATTAGCATTGGTAAGTGGTAAAATTGTAAGAACATTAGACGGACATACAGACATGGTAAATACCTTGGCAATAAGTTCTAACGGACAGTATTTGTTAAGCGGTTCAAACGATAAAACAGCGCGTATTTGGGATTTAAAGAATTGGAAACCCCTACATGTATTGCAAGCTGAGAGTTGGAAGGTTACAGCTGTTGCATTTACAGACGACACTAAATATTGTGCCACAGGATCTAATGATGGTGTAGTAAAAATTTGGGAAGTGAGCACAGGTAAATTATTGAACACTTTTAAATATCCAGAATTATACATCAGAGATATTTCATTTAGCAAGGATAATGGATCTATCCTAATTGGACCAAAATTAAAAGAAGGAGATAATTATGGTGCACGTCTTGTTGAGAGTGGATTAATTGTGCCAAAAACAAAATTGATTTCTCCCGAAAACAAATCTAAATTGCAAATTTCCTTTGATAGTATTCAAGCAATTAGACCATTAAATCGCCAAGATTCCATTAAATTTAAAAGTATAATAAATCCAGGAAACCTTCCTCCAAGTTCTAAATCCAAAGGAGACAAAAGTCCAAAACCATTAGAGAAGCCTGTGATATATAAAACACCTATGAAGGAAGAAAAGTAAAATTTTTAAATTGTAAAAACATAATTCTGCGCGAATTAGTTAATTCCTAACAAATGTTAGTCGGTTTTTTTTAAGGTTGGGTAAAAATCCTTCTTTACAAAAATATTACTTTAACTATATTGCAACGCATTTTAACAAAAACGTAATCATAAAAAAGCTAACAAAAATGAAGATTCTCAATCTGTTATCTAAATTTACCTTGCTTGTTGCGCTGGCATTTAACTTCCATTTTAGCTTATCAGCTCAAAGTGTAGAAGAAGGAAAAGCGCTATACAACGCAAATTGTACCGCTTGTCATGCCATTAATGATAAGGTTGTTGGTCCTGCCCTTAAGGATGTTCACAAACGCAGAGAAGAAGCCTGGTTAATTAAATGGATTAAAAACTCTCAAGCATTGATAAAGAGCGGAGATGCCACAGCTGTTCAAGTATACAAAGAGAACAATGAGGCATTAATGACCTCTTTCGAAAACCTTAGCGACAACGAGGTAAAATCAATTATTGCTTATATTAAAGCTGAGAGTGAAGCTCCAGCAGCGGCTGCTACAGCGGCAGTAGCTAGCACTCCAAGTGCAGGTGCTACTTCTGGAGAGGCATCTTCATCAGATTGGAACACTGCCATTAACTGGATGTTGTTTGTGATAGCCATCATATTGGTATTAATCATTTCAACAGTATCTAAGATATTAGGAAGAATTGGAGACATTCAAGGAAAACCAATTATCAACTGGAATAAAACCAATTCTATCTTATTAATGGCATTTTTGATCATTGGTATGGGAGCTGCTTTCTGGGAATTTGCTGCGCATAGCAAACATACAGTATTTAGCTCTGGTCCGGCTTCTGAGCACGGTGGAGAGTACGATAATATGTTTATGATTACCTTAATCTTAACAGGTATCGTATTTGTAATTACTCAGGTATTATTATTCTGGTATGGATTTAAATACAAAGCAGATGGTAAACACAAAGCTTTATACTATCCAGATAACCACAAAATAGAGTTGTTATGGACAGTTATTCCTGCAGTAGTATTAACAGTATTGGTAATTCGTGGATTAATGACATGGAATGCCATGATGTACAAGAAAGACGAGAAAGCAAGAAACATAGAAATCTACGCATATCAATTTGGATGGAATGCCAGATATGCTGGTGTTGATAATAAATTAGGTGCACATAACTTCCGCGAGCAAGGTAAAATGAATGCTTTAGGAGTAGATACAAATGATGTAAATGCATACGATGACGTTATTACTAACGAATTGCACTTAGAAGTAAACCAACCAGTAGACTTAGCTTTCAGAGCGAAAGATGTAATTCATAGTGCTTTATTACCGCACTTCCGTGTACAAATGAACGTTGTACCTGGTTTACCTACTCGATTTGCTTTCACACCAACAGTTACCACTGCTGAGATGAGAAAGAAATTAAACAAACCAGAGTTTGATTACGTGTTGTTATGTAACAAAATATGCGGTGGTGCTCACTACAGAATGAAAATGAAAGTAGTAGTAGATACCAAAGCTGATTACGAAAAATGGATCAAATCTCAAAAAGTATTGGTTAACAAAAACACTAGCAGCAGCCAAGCTGTAGCTTTAAACTAATTTCAAACTATTGTAAAAAATTATAACAAAGTATATGAGCGATCACAACTTGACACACAATCACGAAGAACATGAACACCATGAAGATAACTTCTTTACGAAGTATATTTTCAGCATGGACCACAAAATGATTGCCAGACAATTCTTGATTACGGGAATTATTATGGGTACCATCGGTATGATTATGTCACTAATTTTCCGTTTACAATTAGCTTATCCCGACATGAAATTTCCTTTCTTGGAAGGAATCATCGGTCATTGGGGTAAAGATGGTAAACTAGATCCAAACTTCTATTTAGCGTTAATCACCATACATGGTACCATCATGGTATTCTATGTATTAACAGCTGGTTTAAGTGGAACCTTCTCAAACTTACTTATTCCATTACAAGTAGGAGCTAGAGATATGGCATCTCCTTTTATGAATATGTTATCATACTGGTTCTTCTTCTTATCTTCAGTAGTATTATTATCGTCGTTATTTGTTGATGGCGGTCCGGCTTCTGCAGGTTGGACAGTATATCCTCCATTATCGGCATTGCCAAAGGCAATCCCAGGTTCTGGAACAGGTATGACATTATGGTTAGCAGCGATGGTGTTGTTTATCGCCTCATCATTATTAGGAGGTATCAACTATATCGCAACCATCTTAAACATGCGTACTAAAGGTATGAAGATGACTCGTTTACCTTTAACTATCTGGGCATTCTTAGTTACAGCCGTATTAGGTTTATTATCATTCCCAGTATTATTAGGTGGTTCATTATTATTAATCTTCGACCGTAGTTTTGGTACTTCATTTTACCTTTCGGAAATTGTTGCAGAATTTGCCGGTGGAATCGAAAGAACAGGTGGTTCACCTATCCTATTCCAGCACTTATTCTGGTTCTTAGGTCACCCAGAGGTTTACATCATTTTATTACCAGCCTTAGGTATTACTTCAGAGGTAATCGCCACTAACTCTCGTAAGCCAATCTTTGGATACCGTGCTATGATTGGTTCCATTTTGGCAATTGGTATATTATCATTTATCGTTTGGGGTCACCACATGTTTATCACCGGTATGAACCCATTCTTAGGTTCAGTATTTATGTTAGGAACCTTGATTATTGCTGTACCTTCAGCAGTTAAAACATTTAACTATTTGGCTACACTTTGGAAAGGAAACTTGCATTTAACTCCTGCCATGATGTTTGCTATTGGTTTAGTTTCATTCTTTATCTCGGGAGGTTTAACTGGTATTTACTTAGGAAATGCTGCATTAGACGTAAACTTACATGATACATATTTCGTAGTTGCTCACTTCCACTTAGTAATGGGTAGCGCTGCCATCTTTGGTATGTTAAGCGGTATTTACCACTGGTATCCAAGAATGTTTGGAAGAATGATGAATGAAACTGCTGGTCATGTTCATTTCTGGTTAACTATTGTTTCAGCTTATTGTGTGTTCTTCCCAATGCACTTTATGGGATTAGCTGGTGTACCTCGTAGATATTATGCTAACACTGCTTACGATCAGTTTAACGTGTTTGTAGATATGAACGAGTTTATCACTATCGCAGCTATCTTAGGAGGTGCAGCACAATTGATATTTTTGGCTAACTTCTTTTATAGCATATTTAAAGGTAAGAGAGCTCCTCAAAATCCTTGGAACTCTAATACATTAGAGTGGACAGCTCCAGTTGAACACTTACATGGCAACTGGCCAGGCGAAATTCCACACGTATATCGTTGGGCTTACGACTACAGTAAACCAGGTGCAGAAGCCGACTTTATCCCTCAAAACATTCCAGATGCTGGTCAAACAGACCCAATGCAAGAAGCTGAAGGATTGCCAGAGCCAAGCAAAAAAACAGTTCAAGAGCCAGTAATGGCGTAATATTATGGCCGAACCTATAGGCAATAGCAAATAGGTTCGGCCAAACCAAAACTAGTGATTGCATTAAATAAACAAATTCGATTTAGACGCTTTGGTATTATTACCATCGCAGCAGTGTTCTTTCTCATATTTATAGGTGGATTGGTACGCAGTACTGGAAGTGGAATGGGTTGCCCAGATTGGCCAAAGTGTTTCGGACAATGGGTACCTCCTTCTGATATAAGCGAGTTACCAGCAGATTACAAAACAAAATTTGCGGTGGCAGGAAGAGAAATTGCCGATTTTGATGCCTTTAAAACCTGGACAGAATACTATAACAGGTTGGTTGGTGTGGCTATCGGATTATTCATTTTCTTAACTGTAATATTTGCTATTCCTTATCTTAAATCTGATAATAAGAAAATATTTTGGCTAAGCTTCTTGGCTTTTATATTGGTTGGATTTCAAGGTTGGATTGGCTCTATTGTAGTATCTACAGATCTGGCAACGTATATGATAACCATTCATATGTTAATTGCTTTGGTTATTGTAGCCTTGCTTATTTATACAGTTTCTGCTAGTCAAGATTTTACCATTGCTCAAACCAGGCCTTTTCCAGGATTAAAATCACTTATTTGGGTTTCTTTATTTATCGCTTTGGTTCAGACCGTAAGTGGCACACAAGTAAGAGAAGCCATTGATGAAATCGCATTGAGGATTGACAATAGATGGGTTTGGACGGAAAACGCAGGCTCAATCTTTTTGATGCACAGAAGCTGGAGTTGGTTAAGTTTGTTGATTTCAATTTATATGATGCTACAATTTAAAAAGATATTTTTAAGAGATAGCATTTTGTATAAATCGAGTTTGGCTTTGGTATTATTAATGTGTACACAAGCCATGACTGGAGCTGTATTGGCAAACTTAGGTTTCCCAAGTCAGTTTCAAAGTATCCACCTAACATTGGGAAGTTTAACAGTAGGATTAATTATATTTATATCAATCTTAGTGTTAACAAAAATTGAATTAAAAATAGAAAGTAAAAAAGCGTGAAAGTAAAAGCAATACATACAAATGATACTGCCGCAGAACTGAGTTTCTTCAGGGCGAAGGTGCGCGATTACAATCAGTTGATTAAATTCCGCCTTACCTTCTTGGTGGTATTTTCTTCTGTTATTACCTACCTCACAGCAAACACTGGCGATATCAATTGGTTTGAAGTAGCTATGTTAACCTTGGGTGGCTTCTTAGTAACGGGTGCTAGTAATGGCATTAATCAAGTTATTGAAAAAGACTACGACAAATTAATGGTAAGAACTGCTAATCGTCCGGTTGCTACTAACCGCATGGGAGCTATAGAAGCATCTATTTTTAGTATGGTAATTGGTTTAACAGGAGTATTTATCATAAGTTACTTTTTGAACCCATTATCGGGCTGGTTGGCCTTAGGTGCATTAATTAGTTATGCATTTATCTATACCCCATTAAAAAGAATTTCGCCTGTTTCGGTATTTGTTGGAGCCTTCCCTGGTGCTATCCCTACCCTATTGGGTTGGGTTGCCGTAACAGGAAAGATAGATGCCAATGCCCTAATCGTATTTGGTGTTCAGTTTTTCTGGCAATTTCCACACTTTTGGAGTATTGCTTGGATATTAGATGATGATTATAAAAGAGCAGGTTTCAAAATGTTACCATCTACTCCAGGCAGAGATAAAGGCACGGCCTTCCAAACATTAGTTTTTAGCTTAGCATTGATTCCTATTGGTATGTTACCATTTCAATACGGAATTAGCGGTGGTATATCAGCTATTGTTGGGTTGTTAGGTGGATTAATGTTAACCTATTATTCTTTCAGATTATTTAAAACTTGTGAAACAGCAGATGCAAAGAAGCTAATGTTTGCTTCGTTTGTATATCTACCTATGGTTCAATTAGCATACTTATTTGATAAGATTTAACATGGAAAATACCGCTTTAAAAAATATAGAAGATGCTCAATACATCATTAATCCAAAGAAATTTGTACTTTGGTTATTGATCGTTGCTAGTATCATGATGTTTGCTGGTTTTACCAGTGCATACATTGTTCGCAGAGGTGAAGGTAATTGGGAAATCTTTAACCTACCTTCATTGTTCGCAGTTAACACCATTTTTATAATCCTTTCATCTGTAACCATTCAATGGTCGGTTTGGGCTCTTAAAAACAATAAACTAGCACAAGTAAAAACCATGTTAGGTTTGAGTTTAGCCTTAGGGTTAGCATTTTGTGTTGGACAATTTTTTGCGTGGCAGCAATTGGTAGCAGATAACGTATTCTTTGCCTTTTCAAATCCATCCAATTCATTCGTATATGTGATTTCGGGCGTGCATTTATTCCACGTTGTTGGCGGAGTAATATTTGTATTGATCCAATTTATTCAATCATTAAGAGAAAAGATAACTAGCTTGTACACGGGCATGTGTGCAACTTATTGGCATTTTATAGGTATCCTATGGATATACCTTTA
>JAKRSG010000290.1 GCA_022402405.1 Bacteroidia bacterium
TCCGATCTACCTTAGGATAAAAGTAAAACTTACCTTACAAGAAATTGCTACGGGCGTAGAGAAAAAACTAAAGGTTAACAAACAAACTACTTGTAAAACTTGCTCGGGCAACGGAGCAAAAGATAAATCATCGTTCAAAAATTGCGGAACCTGCGGAGGCTCTGGTCAGGTAAGAAAAGTAACCCAAACGTTTTTAGGTCAGATGGCAACCACCGCTACTTGTCCGGCTTGTAATGGAGAAGGCACAGTAATTACCAATAATTGCGGCGATTGTAGAGGTACAGGTAGAAGAGAAGGTGAAGAGATTATTACCGTAAACATTCCGGCAGGAGTGGCCGATGGCATGCAGCTATCAATGAGCGGCAAAGGAAATGCCCCTGAAAGAGGAGGTATTCCTGGCGATTTGATTATTTTGATAGAAGAGATTGAAGATCCCGTTTTAAAGAGAGATGGCAATAATATTATCTATGATTTGTATCTAAACTTTGCAGATGCTGCCTTAGGAACACAGGTAGAAGTTCCTACTGTAAACGGAAAAGTAAAGCTAAAAATTGATGCCGGTACTCAAGCTGGAAAGATTCTTAGGTTAAGAGGAAAGGGCTTACCAGAGGTAAACTCAGGTTACCACGGAGATCAGCTGGTACAAGTAAATGTGTGGACACCCAAAAAGTTAAGTTCCGAAGAGAAAGCCTTACTCGAAAAACTAAGAGAATCAGAAAACTTTAACCCAAAACCAGATAAAACAGATAGCGGATTCTTCGATAGAATGAAAGAGTTTTTTAACTAAAACTTCGGACAAGATAATTGTCCGCGCTTGCTACCAAAACGTATAAATAATCCCACCGATGAATATAAATATCCATCTGGTGGGATTAATGATCTTTTAAATAAGTTTCCACTCATCTTTTTGGATGAACTCATGTTATAGGTGGTTTCCCAATAAACCGAAAATGTATGGTTTAATCTGTAACCTAAAGCAATTCCAGTGTTAGCAATTAATGCAGTTTGGCGCTCTGGTTGAATTTTACCTGTTTTGATAGCGTTGTTATATCCAACAGATGAAATTATATCATCTTCAACCTGAGTTTTGGTATCAACAGTAAAATATTTCGACCTAAAATTAATTACACCTAAGCTCAAAATTCCATTTACGGTAAATGGCTTTCTTTCCATAGCCACATTATCGTTGAAACTATATACAAAAGAAAACATAGCGTCTGTAAATTCGCACGATGTACCTTGAGTATTTTGAGACTTTAACGAAAGCAATTTACCAAAACGAGCCTGAACACCCATTTCAATATTTCTATTTACATTCTTATATATACCGGCGTAATAAGTAGGAATTAACTCTTTAAAATTACCATAGTTGGTAGTTATCTCATAATCCATTTGGTTGGTTACATACAGGCCATAGCCAACTCCCCCACCAAAACGAAAATCTTCTATATACCAAGGTTTACTCACCCTTTGCATCTCGTTAGGCTTATAGTTAAGCGATACGTTAGGCTCTGAGCCCATAGCCTGAAATCCGAATAAAATCAAAAATAAGACTAATTTACAAGTTAACCTTAGCATGTTAAGGGGTTATTATTTAATGCGAAAATAGGTAATTTAAAAAGCTAGTCAATAGTCCCATTAATAAATTTTTAAGTTTTTTTTGTATATTAAATTACAGAATAATACTAATGGTTAAATTTTCAACTCCCCACATCTAAAAATGCTTAGCAAAATGGGAGCATTTTCTACCTTTAAATCATAAATTCTCCACTCATCCCCTTAAGAAATAATTAATCAAAAAAAATCTGCCACTAAAAATTAATCTCTTAAATTGCAGCATGATCATTCAAATCGACAAGCTCAATAAGCATTACGAAAAACATCAAGCCTTGAAAGAGGTAAGTTTATCGGTTCAAACCGGATCTATTTTTGGCTTATTAGGACCAAATGGCGCGGGTAAAACGAGTCTTATTCGTATATTAACCCAAATTACAGAAGCTGACTCTGGCACCATTCTTTTTAATGGCGAAGCACTGCATCCCAAACATATTTATCAAATGGGATACCTTCCAGAAGAGCGTGGCTTGTATAAAAAAATGACAGTAAAAGACCAAGTATTATACTTTGCCGAACTAAAGGGCTTATCAAACTCTCAGGCCAAAGAGAAGTTAAAATATTGGGTCGATAAATTTGAGATTAAGTCGTGGCTGGGCAAAAAGGTAGAGGAGCTTTCTAAGGGTATGCAGCAGAAAATACAATTTATCTCTACCGTTATTCATGAACCTAAACTCATCATTTTGGATGAACCGTTCTCGGGCTTCGACCCCATAAACGCGCAGATTTTGGTAGATGAAATTCTGCTTTTAAAAGAGAAAGGTGCCAGTATTTTATTCTCTACCCATAGAATGGATTCGGTAGAACTTTTATGTGATCATATTGCCTTGATTAACCACTCTGAAAAAATATTAGACGGTAATGTTAAGGAACTTAAACAAGCATTTAAGAAAAATCAGTACGAAATAAAATACAGCGGTCAGGCTCTAACAACACTAGAATTAATGCAACTTGTGGAAACTCAAATGAATGATGGAATCGTAACTCAATTATTTCAAATTCCGGATGGAGTGCACATAAATCAATTGCTTCAAAGCCTGCTTCAAGAACCTATTTCATTGATTTCTTTCCAGGAAAAACTTCCAAGTATGGAGGATATATTTATTAGTGCCGTTCAACAAAAAAATTTAACAAACTAAGCAATGCATAAAATTTGGCTCATTTGTAAACGCGAGTACTTAACCAGGGTAATGAAGAAATCGTTCTTGGTTATGACTCTACTTTCGCCTATATTAATCGTACTTTTTTACGGGTTAATATTCTATTTTTCTTTTAATAAAGATATTGCCGAAGAACATAAAACCATTTGGGTTAACGACTCAAGTGAGGTCTTTATAAATAAAATTGAGAATAGTAAAAACCTTATGTTTGTTTATAACACTTCAACTCTTGAGGAAGCTTATCAATCGCTGAAAAATCAGGATATATATGGAATACTTTCTATCCAAAAAACGCAGGATAAATTCAGCTATAATTTGCTTAGCTACGAGCAACCAGGCTTATCTACCTTATCTAATTTAGAATCTAAGTTAGAAAATGTGCTTAAAAGAAAACACTTAGAAGCAAACGGTATTGACACCAGTATTATTCAAAAGCTCAATGCTATTCAAATTAAGATTAACACTAAGAAATACTCTAATGAAACAGAAGAAAGTGGCGACTCTGGCGCTACTACCATCGTAGGTTTTATTGGTGCATTTTTAATCTACTTCTTCATATTCTTATACGGAGTTCAGGTAATGAAAGGCGTAATTGAAGAAAAAACTAATCGCATTGTAGAGGTTATCATTTCTTCTGTTAAGCCTTTTCAGCTTATGTTAGGAAAAATTACAGGTATAGCACTCGTTGGGTTTACCCAGTTTTCTATTTGGGTATTGTTGGTGGTTTCGCTAAGTGCACCTGTTTCATCTCTTGTTATGAACCTAGCCAATATAGACCCAAGCAGTTTAGCACAAGGTGCAGCCAACTCGGGTGGCGCTGGCGCCGGTATATTAGCAGGATTTACTCAGATTAACTTGCCACTTATACTTGGAATGTTTCTCTTTTATTTCATTGGTGGATATTTGTTTTATGGTGCTTTATTTGCCGCAGTTGGTTCAGCAGTGGATAATGAAACCGATACTCAACAATTTATGTTGCCTATTACCATGCCACTCATTTTTTCTATAGCCATTGCTCAATCTGTTATTAATTCGCCTGGAAGTGATCTAGCATTTTACCTTTCTATTATTCCTTTTAGCTCTCCCGTTATTATGATGATTCGTCTTCCTTTTGGAGTACCTGTTTCAGAAATACTTTTATCGATGGCAGCTATGGTTGCTGGATTTTTATTTACCACTTGGTTGGCTGCAAGAATTTACAGAATTGGTATACTAACTTTCGGAAAAAAACCTACCTATGCAGAATTATTTAAATGGTTATTTCGTAAAAATTAATGTCAACTAAACCTGCCCTAAATGCCCTGCGCATCCCAAGTTATAGGAACTTTTTAAGCACCCGTTTATTCTTAACCTTAGCCTTGCAGATGCAGGCAGTAATTATTGGCTGGGAGGTTTATAAAATTAGTGGCAGCGCTTTTTCTCTAGGTTTAGTTGGATTAGCAGAAGCTATACCTGCTATTTCTATTGCTTTATATGCCGGACATATAGCCGATGTTTACAACAGAAAAACCATTTTATTAATTAGCCTCCTCGTTATAATTCTGAGTATCTCTGGAATGTTTTACTCTTTATTAGCTTCTCAACAAGACCCAGATAATCTTAATTGGGTGTACACTTTTATTTGTTTAAGCGGATTTGCGCGCGGCTTTTATGCACCTTCTTCATTTGCTAGCATCTCTCAAATTGTACCCAAAGAATTACTTACCTATGCAGGTACACTTAACAGCACCGTGTGGCAATTTGCCTCTGTAATTGGTCCTGCTATTGGCGGCTTTGCATATGCTTACCTCGGATTAGCCAATAGCTTTTGGATCATCCTCTTGTTGGCAAGCTTGGCCTTTTTCTTCTTAGCTCAAGTTAAAATTCGGTTTGAACCAATGCCAAAACCAAAGGAAAAAATCATAGCACGATTGAAGGAAGGGATAAGTTTTGTATACAACAATAAAATTATCTTTACTGCATTGTCCCTAGATTTATTCTCTGTACTTTTTGGTGGAGCTACTGCCCTATTACCGATCTTTGCCAACGAGATTTTACAAACGGGTCCGGAAGGACTTGGCCTTCTAAGAGCCGCGCCATCTGCTGGAGCTGTTATTATGATGACTATTTTGTCTCTCCGAAAAAACATCGATCATGCAGGCATTGTGCTCATCAGAGCCGTTGGTTTATTTGGCTTGTGCATGTTGCTTTTTGGAATATCGCAAAACTTCTATCTATCTTGGGTAGTGCTCTTTTTAAGTGGTGCATTTGATAGTATAAGTGTGGTAGTAAGATCCAATATTTTGCAGCTTCATACCCCAGATCATATGCGCGGCAGGGTATCGGCGGTAAATACTATATTTATTGGCTCATCCAATGAGATTGGTGCATTCGAAAGTGGTTTAGCCGCTAAATATCTTGGAGCAGCAAACTCGGTTATATTTGGAGCATGTGTAACTTTAGGTGTAGTTGGGTTCACCCAAAAATATGGAGTGAGCTTAAAGAAACTTAGGTTTCCGCAAGACTAGTTTATTTCGATAAGGCCTTCAGGTAAGTTTACAAAAACTTGCTTGGTATCATCATCTATTTCCGTAACAATTGGCTCAACCAAAGGAATAAGAACTTCTCTGTTTTGATAGATAACAAGAGCTAAGGATTGATAGGTGTTTTCAATTACATCCTTGATTTCTCCCAACACACCCAACTCTTCATCGTTTAGGGTATAGCCAATTAAATCTAAATCGGAGTATGCATCATTTTTATCTACCCACTTACTTGGCATAAGAAGGATTTTACCAATGATAGCGTTGGCTTGTTCTATAGAATCTATGCCTTTTAATTTGAGGGTAATTTCGTCGTCGAATTCGGCTTTGGTATGCTCCAAATAAAAAGGAACGGGCTTCCCTCGAAATTCGAGAAAAGCCCAGTCTTTTATTTTAAAGGTATTCGTTAATTTAAATTTTAACTCACCTTTGGTGCCATGAACTTTTACCGCTGAGCCAACCTCTTTGAAGTCTTTTCTTTGGATAGTTTTCAAGCTAATAATTATTCAGCAGGTGTTTCAGTTGCTTCTTCTGCAGCAGGAGCTTCAGCACCTTCTTCAGTAGCAGCTTCTTCTGTTGTTGCGTTAGCAGCAGCTTCTGCAGCAGCAGCTTTAGCAGCCAATTTCTCTAAACGAGCTTGGTTTACTTTTACTTCTTCCGCTAATCTAGCAGTTGCAATTTGAGAAGCAGTCATCTTAACACGCTCAACGTGAGTTTTAACTTTGTTCTCTTTTTCGCTTACCCAAGCAGCAAATTTTGCATCTGCTTGTTCTTGAGTTAAAGCACCTTTTCTAACTCCAACGGCTAAATGTTGCTTCATTAAAGCACCTTTGTAAGAAAGAATTGCACGACAAGTGTCGGTTGGTTGTGCACCATTTTGTAACCAGTAAGTAGCTCTATCTAAATCGAGCTCGATGGTTGCAGGTTGCGTTTGAGGAAGATAAGAACCAATTTTTTCGATAAACTTACCATCTCTCGGAGCACGCGAATCCGCCACCACTACGTGGTAAAAAGGTGATTTTGAACGTCCATGACGTTGTAATCTAATTTTTACTGACATATAATC
The DNA here is from genome assembly GCA_022402405.1 of Bacteroidia bacterium. Taxonomy (GTDB): domain Bacteria; phylum Bacteroidota; class Bacteroidia; order UKL13-3; family UKL13-3; genus B1. The sequence goes on from JAKRSG010000290.1 coordinate 6,363, forward strand.
TTTTGTTTAAATCCCCGGTTCTCCTTTTCCGGGGCTGCAAATATCTTGTTTATTTTTTTAAAAACAAGCACTTTATGAATTTTCGCTGCATTTTTAAAGCAATCCAAACTGCGCAAGGTGATGAGTAAAGTGTTTTCTGTGAAATAAATACCATTCCTCGCGGTTCAATTCTCCAAAAATTGGATGAGTAAAAACAGCCTCTGGATGCTCATTCATATAATCTAAAAACAACTCTATTTCTTTTTTTACTTCGGTTTGAGCCAACTCAAATGATGCAAATTTTAATTCTTGTAGACCCGGACTAATAAAAGGTGCCGCAAAATCTTTCTTTAAAGGTGCATCACTTAAAAGCATAATTCTTTTAAGTTTTTCTACTTTCTCTGCTGGAGTAACCAAGGGAACTTCAAACATCCCACGTGAAAATTGTAAGGGCAAAATCAAATGTTCTAACATGTGCTGTGCACTCATAGTTCCCCATAAGGCAACATCATCGTGTTTCAAGGCATCGATAAGTTCAAACACCTTTTCCGGACCAGGGAAGGAAATAAAATTCATAGTTATGGGTTTATTTCAATAATTCTATAGCGTCCTTTTATCATCTTAAACCAAATCTGACCATCGTTGCCAATCATGGCTCCTTTTTTATCTCGGTATATTTCCATTGGATTTTGATCCGAAACTTCTTGAACAAACTCAGGTGAAAAAATAGAATCAAAATCTTTTAAAAAGGCATTCTTATCTTTTGCAATTCTGATGGGAAAATCTATGTAAGAAGCAATTTTATTTTTGTTTCTATCCCCAACTTCCCATTGAAAGTTTTTAAAAAATATGATAAAAGCCTTAGCATTCGGAAAACCAGCATCATCCCAACTAGGTGCCACCGTGCTATCTCTAAAAAGCTGAGGTACGTGCTGATAGGGATTTGGCAACGTATAATCTATAACCTTAGCATCCAAACCTGGTATAGTACCATCATAATCGTCTACCGATTTAGTCGGTGGTAAAACTGCCAAAGTACTGTCTGTATCGTCTATCAATACATGCGGAATAGGTTCATCACAAGCCGAAAATAACACGATACTTGTTAGTACAAATCCTATAAATTGCCTCATATTCCTGTATAATTAGAAGGTGAAATTTGTTTAAGCTCATGCTTCACTTCATCCGAAACGTTTAAGGTTTCTATGAATTGATGTATGGCCGTTTTGGTAATTTGTTCGTTCTTTCTGGTTAATGCTTTTAGTGCTTCATATGGCTTTTCATATCCTTCTCTGCGAAGTATTGTCTGGATAGCTTCTGCCACCACTGCCCAATTGTTCTCTAAATCTAGCGCTAATTTATCTTCATTCAAAAGTAATTTATTAAGGCCTTTTTCTAATGAAGCCAATGCAATTTGCATATGTCCGAATGGCACCCCAACATTACGCAAAACAGTGCTATCTGTTAAATCTCTCTGCAATCTAGAGATAGGCAACTTAGCAGATAAATGTTCTAGTAAAGCATTGGCAATTCCTAAATTACCTTCTGCATTTTCGAAATCAATTGGATTTACTTTATGAGGCATTGCACTTGAACCTACTTCGCCTTCTTTTAACTTTTGCTTAAAATAATCCATAGCCACATACTGCCAAACGTCTTTAGAAAAATCCAATAAAATGGTATTAATCCTCTTAAAAACATCAAACAAAGCAGCCAAATTATCGTAATGTTCTATTTGGGTAGTTGGATGAGATCGGA
>JAKRSG010000030.1 GCA_022402405.1 Bacteroidia bacterium
ATAGGCTTGCGGTTTTAGATTCCACCTTTAATAGCCTAGATAGTATAATTGCCTTCTTACAAAATGAAACTGATATTGATTCACGCAAGCAATTAATAGCAGCCTACTATGCTAAAGGCGATTACAATTTAGCAACCCAAAGCCTTTCTGCATTAGAGACTAATACAGATGAACTTACAGATTTTGCAACTTATTATAATCTGCTTATCAATGCTGTCATCAACAGCCGAAATATTTATAGTTTAAATTCTGAAGAAATTGCAGTATTAGAAACTTTGGCTGAGGATGGTATAACTTCTGCATCCTTATCTGCGCGAGCCATATTAAGTTTAACGCAAGGTAAGTGGTACGATTTGGTAATTGAAAGAGTGGTTGGGGAAGAACTTTTAACTAAGAGAAAACAAATAAATGAACTTGATAGTAATAATACAGTAACCATATCTGCTCAAATCCTGAAAATTTTTCCAAATCCTGCCGATAATAGTTTCCACGTTTCTGTAAATACAGTTTTGGAGAACAATAAAATACTATTAAAAGATGCGGTAGGAAAAACTATTTTAGAACAAAAGATGCCAAATAATAGAGCTGGGTTGGATATAAATACAATGAGCTTAAGCAATGGTGTTTACTTTGTGATGATAGTGAACCAAAACGCTGTGTTAGAAGTTAAGAAAATAGTAATTAATCATTAGTAAAGCAATGAAAAGGGTTTTATTAATACTATTTGTTATGCTTCACGGCTTTGCAAATGCACAAAATTATTATTCTAAAATGTATGATTTGTTTGGTGGTTGGGAGGCTGCAAATCACTTACTAGAACATGATTCGATTTCCAAGAATTTAATTTTATCAGGTACCACTGTTGATTTTAATGCATCAGACAGCTCCAAGTACAGACAGTCGTATATATGGTTATTAGACAGTTTAGGGAATTTTAAAGTGAAGTCATTGTTTTCAGATTCTCCCCATAATATGATTGGTTTTTTACCCTTAAAAACAAAAAGTAGTGTCATTCTAATTGCTGAAAGTCAACAAGTTGATAGTCCATTTACATTTAACAAGTTGTATTATATAAATAAAAAAGGTGAAATAATTAATTCCTTTAATGTTGAATACCCAAAAGGGTTTAATTCTATTAAATATATACTTAGAAATAATCTGATTTATTCCTTTGGTACAGATGTCCTCACTGGGTCATGGTGGCCCTTTGCAGCGCTATGTTTTGACACCTCAGGCAAGCAACTTTGGTACAAGGTTTATACTGATAAATTGGTATTTCCAACCGGTGTGGCAATGGCTTCTGATGGAAGCTTTTTGGTAGGTGGAGTGCTAACCAAGAAAGGTGATATTAGTAAGGGAGAGCGCGATTCACTCAATCCTTTTTTGGGTAAAATGGATACCTTAGGGAATTTTATTTGGGAAAAGAAAATACCCAATTCTCCCAATTTGAGTGTTCAAAATATTTATCCCATAGAAATCAATGATAACTATTATTGGTTTGGTGCTTATCCATCAAGCCAAAAAGATTTAAGTAAGCTTGCCTATTCGTATTTAATAAAAACGAATGCTTCAGGAGATATTATTTTAAATAAGAAAATTATTGAGGGTAATTCTTCTAATGCTAACCAAATGTCTTGCCATTTAGGCTTATTTCCATTGTTTAAAAATGGCAATATTTATTCAATTGGTTTTGTTACTGATACAATATCCTATCATAAATACAACGATTACATTCAGCTTTGCAAATTAGACACATTTGGAAACATAAAATGGCGGCGTACCTTTAGTCAGTGGTATATGAGCAATAGGCCATACAGCCTCAGTGCCCTTTCCGATGGTTTTATTATTTGTGCCGATGGCAAAGACACAACCCATTCAACAGGTTTTACAGATGCCTGGATTATAAAAACAGATACCAATGGTTGCATTGTTCCAGGCTGTCATTTAACCGATGCTGTGATAGAGGTGGTAGATGAACACAACTATGTAAAAGTTTACCCCAACCCGGCCAACACACAAATTACCATTGAGTTTTCAGACCCCCAACAAACCAAAATAGATTGGATAGAAATATTGGATGAAAGAGGAGTAAGTATGCAAAGTAAAATCGTAAACAATCAAACTTACTCCCTAACTACAACTCATTTAAGCAATGGACTGTATTACCTTGCAGCGTATTTTAAAGGAAACAAAAGAGTGGTGAAAAAAGTATTGGTTCAACACGAATAAAATTTGTTGCCTCCCATAAATGCACTGATTGCTAATTTAACAAAACTTAATACATCGTAAATTGAAAATTTCCCCAAATCCTGCCAACAATAGTTTCCACGTTTCTGTAAATACAGTTTTGGAGAACAATAAATTAGTACTGACGAAAACCTTTTTAGAACAAAAAAGCATCTTACATTATCCCAGCAAACCATAAAAAAAACGCGTTGAGATGAAAATCTGAACGCGTTTTTTTATGCAATATATAGAAGAAGAATTACTCCACCTTCACCTCAAACTCCATGCGGGTTTGTATGCCCTGATATTGCATAGCTTTCTTCATATCCTGGTAATAGGCATAATTACTACCCAATTCGTGCTTCAACAAAGCAGTGCTTGCCTGACTGCCCAATGAACCCAATAACTCCTGAAACGGATCTTTTAACTCAGGTAAATTTACACTTCTGTATTCGCTTAAGTTAGCTTTCTCAGCAGCCATTTCAATGGCTTTATCTAAACCGCCTAGCCCATCTACCAAGCCAATTTTCTTGGCATCAACACCACTCCAAACACGGCCTTGCGCAATTTCTTCAACCTGCTCTTTAGTCAACTTTCTACCCTTGGCAACCCTATCAATAAAATTATCGTAAACCCTATCAACCCCGCGCTGCACCACCAATCTTTCAGCTTCATTTAAAGGTCTATCCGGACTACCTAAATCGGCAAATTCGCCAAATTTTACAGTTTCTATCTTTACGCCCAATTTGTTATTTAACAATTCTTTGGCATTTACCAACATGCCAAACACGCCTATAGAACCCGTAATGGTATTGGGCTGAGCCAAAATATAATCTGCCGGAGCCGCAATATAATAACCGCCACTTGCGGCCACATCACCCATAGAAACAATCACCGGTTTTTTAGCCTTACACAAACTTACCTCTCTCCAAATAATATCGCTGGCCAAAGCACTACCTCCCGGAGAGTTTATGCGCAATACCAAAGCTTTATAACTATCATCTTCACGCACCTTCTTAATAGTAGCCGCTATTCTGTCTGAACCAATACTTTGATCGTCGCCCTCGCCACCACTGATATCCCCCACACAATATACTACACCAATTTTGTTATCAGAAGTAGAGGTATTGCCACTTACCAAGTTGTATTTTGCCATACCTACATAAGGGATTTTATCCGATTCGGCCAAACCTAACTTCGATTTAAGTTCTTTTTCAATCTCATCTTCATATTTAACTCCATCAATAACTTTAAGCTTAACGGCATCTGCAGAGCTCTGTACTTTTAACTCATCAACAATACTTCGCATATTTGCAACATCCATCTTTCTAGATTGGGCAATGTCTGTTATAAATTGAT
>JAKRSG010000291.1 GCA_022402405.1 Bacteroidia bacterium
CAACCAGGGTAACTTCCTTTTAAATCGGTTTTAGCACCCAATAACTCAAAGCCGGAAGTTAGTATAGCAGCCAAATCCATTTTCTCAGAATCCACGCTGCTTCTGGTTAAACATTGTATGCTTAAACTACCATCTTTTACCAATACTCTGGCCACATTATTAGATGTCTGAACCAAACCTTCTATGCCTGGCGTCATCCTGTGAATACCATTTGGCAAAACATTAATTACATGCAGCATCAATCTTTGAAAAGCTGGCTCTATGGCTTTGTTCGGACTATCTACATCGGTTATACTAACACTCAAATTTGGATCAGTAATACGATATTCTTGTTTAAATATATCAGCCGTTGATTGAATAGCTTGTTTAATTTTATCCAAATTATCTGCCTCAACAGAAATTACAGAAATTGATTCTCTTGGAATAGCATTTCTTAATCCACCACCATCAATCATGGAGATATGTATTTCATGAGAATGAGTTAGGTTCAGCAATAACCTATTCATTAACTTATTGGCATTGGCTCTTCCCAAGATAATATCCATTCCAGAATGACCGCCAGTTAATCCGCTAATTTTTATAAACAATGATTTGTGATGGCTTGGTAAACCCACCTCTGCATAACTTACATTGGCACTTACATCTACGCCACCCGCACAACCAATGGTAAGCTCATGATCATCTTCTGTATCTAAATTGAGCAATATTTTACCACTCAACAATCCGCCTTTTAAGCCCAAAGCACCTGTCATGCCGGTTTCTTCATCTATGGTAAACAAGGCTTCAATAGCGGGATGAGGAATATCTTTGGAAGCTAAAATAGCCATAATGGTGGCTACTCCAATTCCGTTATCTGCCCCCAATGTGGTGCCTTTTGCTTTTACCCAATCTCCCTCAACAAACATATCAATACCCTGCTTGTCGAAATCAAATACAGTGTCTGCATTTTTTTGGTGCACCATATCTAAATGACTCTGCATAACAACGGTCGCACGGTTTTCCAAGTCAGCAGTAGCAGGTTTTTTAATGATTACATTGCCTACTTCATCTTTAAAACTCTCTAAGTTAAGCGACTTCCCAAAGTCTAACATAAATTGAATAACGCGTTCTTCCTTTTTTGAAGGACGAGGAACAGCGTTTAGTTCTGAGAAATAATGCCATAAAGAGGCAGGTTCCAATTGCGATAAAGGATACGACATACTAATTTTTTTGCTGCAATATAGGCTTTGCAGTGTTTATTTCACATAGAAAGTATCCGTTTTCTCAATTGTTCCTTTTAATAAATAACTTAAATAAAATTCTCCGGGAGCAAGCGGACTATAACTAATTGTTCGGCTTCCATATTGAAAAATTTCTGGGCATTGGCAACCTTCATATTTTATGGTTACATCCAAACTTAAATGTCTATTAATTCCAGAAATAGTATAACCATCAAAATCCCCACAACCATTGTCAATTTCATAGTTAATATAAATAGGCACATCCTCCCCAAACTTAGTTTCTTTAGGTACAAATAAACTATCTATAACAGCATCCTTTTTATCTATACAAATTCGTTCTTTGAAGCAAGAGGAGAAGCTAAATAGTATTGTTACAAATACTAGTTTTATATCAATTTTATTCCTCATTTTTAAAAGCTTCTTCCAATGCCCAAAACCCAACGCATTTGTAAATTTTCTGGACTAGCAAAAGCAGCATTGCTTAAGAAAAATGGTGTATCAAATCGTATTTGTAAAGGCTTAACTTCGTCTAACACACCCCATTTCTTTATGGTTAAAACCAATCCATGTCCGGCCGAAGCCATGAGTCCGGTGTTTAACTTTCTGCCCGTTTGAGGCAGAGAAAACTCATTGTTTACATTGGTTTGAGTTCCTAAAACTCCTGCATCTGCAAATAGGTAAGCATCTATACTAAAGTAGTTGCTCAACCTGCCTAATCTAAGCGGAATTAACCTGTCGTAATCTAATTCAATATTGCAAGAGGCACCCATATTTCCACGGTATAAGTATGCCTGACTATTACCATCCATTACCGGCACCAAATAGCCAGCATAGCCTCTTATGTTTAGTCCGCCAGCAGCATGATATTTATTAGATAATTCGCCATAAGCAAACCATTCTGCAGGCAAAACTCCTGCACTGCGATGGTATTTATTTTCGAACATTTCTTCTGGATTAGCACCTGCTAAATACAGTTGAGATTCAGGGGCAATATCGCCCGTAAGTATACTGCCATAAAAACGCGAGCGCCATTCTAACTTACCCATTGGGTGGCTCTGAACCAATTGCGCATCAATGCCAGAATAGTTATAGTCTGAACCTAATAAAGCTGTTTTTAAATTCACCTGAAACTTAGCTGTACCTTTTGCGTAGGTAAATGGATATTCATACATCACATTTAAGGTGTTATTAAACTTATGATGAGAGCTAAGATTTGGCAACAAAGAACCAACCGTAACATCTGCCATTTGATTAGCCGGCAAATAATATCTTTGCGTGCGATACAAACTTTTTGCATATAACTTAAATCCATGAGAACCCTTTTGCCAAGCCACTCCTAGCGTGTTTCGGTTCAAACCATCTAACATAGCACTTTGAACAAAAACATCTGTAAACTTGGCAAATCTGTTTTTGTAGTTAATAGAATAATGTATCGGTAAAATCTCATCTTCAAGGGCATACATTTGATTATTTCTTTGGTTCAGCCAGCCAGAATTATACCATACCGTGGCAGAAAAAACATGCTTTTGTTTCATGTACTGACCGTTTACATGCAACCCAAGTTTTAGTCCATCAAAATTATTGAACCACACATTCGGACGCCATTTTAATAAATAATTATGACGGTTTAACGGGCTGCTTACTTGATGATCGAAAGTAAAAAGTATAGGGCATTTCCAACTATTATCTAGCATGTTAATATCTGCTAAACGCTTACTAGGATCAATGATTACATTCTCCACTTGATTTTTATAAGGCAACTTTAAGGTATATGTTGGATTTAATAATCCCCAACCATGCCAAACCTTTGGAGCTTGAATAGTATTAGATTTAACGAAATATTTATTGGGAACAGTAACTTGAGTTACACTTGAATCTTTAGCAACAATTACTAAATCTATTGGCATTTGCATAGAACCATTACGTATTAATTCTATTTGCAGCGTATCGTTTTTATGCTTTACCTTTTTGATGCCATAGTCAATGTTTTTAGTTGTTTCGAGCCATTGGTCAAAAAACCAATTTAAATCTACTTTGGTATATTGAATGATACTATTTCTAAAATCTTCGGTATAAGGATGCGCCATTTTCCACTGGTTAAAATAATGTTGCATGGCAGCCAAAAACAAATCATCGCCCAATACATATTGCAAATTATACAACATGGTAGCGGTTTTATAATATACATGTCCATACCCACCGCCGTGGTGCAAAGCGCCATTAAAATCGTCGCTATGCGTATTTAAAGGCATATCATTGTTATTAATGGCATCCCTTAAATAACCCATAATTACGGTTTGATCCAACATAGGCATAGGCTTATAATACTTGTTAAACCAAGCCGAATTAGTCTTTGCTTGCTTAACCTCACGAGTTAATCGGCTCATGGCCCAATGAGTTAAGAACTGAGTAAACCCTTCATCTAAACTAGCACGATAGGTTTCATTAGTACCCACCATTCCAAAAAACCAATTATGTGCAATTTCGTGAGAGAACAAACCATAATAACCCGGACTACGACCGTTATCCAAAGTAATCATTGGATATTCCATGCCATCACGCGCATCAGCCACAATCATTTTAGGATAAGCGTAGGTTCCAAAATATTTGCTGTATGTATCTATTATTTTAGAGTTAAACAAAGCTGCATCTAACCAACCACTAGCATGAGGTTCTTGCACTAAAGCAATGCATCGCACTTGTTTGCGAGGGTTATTTGGCATAGGAAGAACCACCTCATCTATCCTAAAAGTAGGATCGCACACCCAGGCAAAATCGTGCGTATTAACCGACCTATATTTCCATGTTTTATAAGTGCCATTAGGTTCAACAATAACACTTGCTTTTTCCTCCCAAGGTTTGCTTTTAAAATTCTTTAAATCCAGCTTGGCACGAAGCTCCTTTGGCAACACCTCTGCTTCATTTTGAAGCTCACCTGTTCCATCCATGATATAGTGATTTGGCAAGGTAAGTTCTACCAAAAATTCGCCAAAATCGCCATAAAACTCTTTACCTAAATGCTGATCGGTTTCCCATCCAAACTTTCTATCATACACACAAATACGCGGGTACCAATGCACTACATCATATTGTTTGTTACCAGCATTATCCGTAAACATTTTCATCCTACGGCGTTGGTTGCCACCATTATCAAAATACGTTTTAAAATCGATTTCAATTATTGCTTTCGAACCTGGTAAAATTGGTTCAGCCAATTGCACCTTCATAATAGAAAAATCAATCCAATGCTTAGAAATTTTACCATTAACTACAACCTCACCAATCTCAGTTCCCTTGCCGGCCAATTCATATTTTCCAAATTTCTGTTTGAACCCATTCGCTAGATTCAACTGCTCTAAATACCCACCTTTTAAAAAGGCGTTTTGATATAAATGGAAGTACAATTCGCGGAGCGTATCTGGCGAATTATTGCTATAAACCAAGGTTTGTTTGGCCGATAACACATCTGTTTTATCATCTAATTTTGCTTTGATAGTATACTGAACATCTTGCTGCCAATACCCTTCAAAAGGCATTTTATTTTTCCAGTAATACGGATTTTCTTTACCCTGATAGGCAAAATCCTGCGCCGAAACATTTATCAATAAACCTGTAAAAATTGCTAGTAATAGTCTTTTCATGATAAGGCAAATAAAGGGAAATTAAATTCGAAATCCGAAAAACGAAATTCGAAAAACGAAATTCGAAATTCGAAATTTTTCCTGTCGGGAGAAATCTTACTACAAACAAAGAGGTCCTTCGCTCCACTGCGTTACGCTCAGGATTATATCTAACAGGCCTGGGGCTTGGAGGCTGCTGTGCTGTTTCTATGACCCTTACGTAGTAAACAAACGAGTACTGGGTTTTTCAGAGCGATGTAGAAGAATCTCCTGCTATTTTTTTTGATAGCCATAGATTGAAAAAGGAAATACGAAAATCGAAATTCGAACTTTAAGAAACTTTTTTGGCCAATGCTTTTGTTTTTTTGCGCTTTAACTATTATTTTGGCTGAACCGAAATTAAATACAGCTATGAAAATGATTCCCAAACAAGATTATCCATTAAAAAATATAACGCATAATTTATTTGGTAAGAGAACAAAATCTGTTTTGATTGGCTGGCTTTTGTGCGGCAATAAGTGAGTTATAAGCGATTTAAATAAAATATATGAAAAAACTTTGGTTAACCTACGCATGGAAAGACAATGAAGATCAAGATTTAGACTTCATAGTACAAGAACTCGACAAAAAAGATCTAGAAGTTAAATTTGACAGGAGGAATTTAATTCCCGGTCAAAGACTTTGGGATCAAATCGGACAACAAATTACTAACCTCAATCAATGTGAAGCTTGGGGAATCTTATTAACATCAAATAGCCTAAATAGCGGACCTTGCATGGAGGAACTTGCATATGCTCTTGATAGAGCAATTGAGGCAAAAGGGACAGGATTTCCGATGTTTGCTTTAATGACAGATAGCATAACATCCAAAGACCTACCTCCTTCTTTAAAAGTGAGGCTGTGTATTCCCTTAACAAATAATGACTGGAAAAACCAAGTCGAAGCAGCTTGCCATTTGCGTCCATCAGGTTTTACACCATCTGGACTCTATGCATTTGTGATGACAGAGCACCTTACTCCAAATGGGTTTTGTTTAGAAATACGTCCCAGATTTGACAGAATTGCTCCTGTTGCAATTGTAGTTGATTTGGATGAAAAGCTTTCAGGTAACGTTTTTGATTCAAGTCTTGGCCCAGCAGGACGAGTTCCGACAGGCTTCGTCGCTCATTCAAGAATTGACTCAGAAACAACATTAACCGATGGTTCTAAGGCTTGGGTTTGGGGTGCCGACAATGAAACAAACTCAACATATAGCTATTTTTTATTTTACAAAAGCAGACCTAAAAGAATATGGTTTGGACATCAACAAAATTTAGTATTGATTAACATGAAATAAACCGCTTATAACAGCACCTACAAGAAATTGGCGGTTCAGTGGTTAAATGAACATTCTACCTCGCATCAACTTTTGTGGTATATTGACAGTTTTGTGCTCCGAAATCCGCCACTGCGCCAAGCGCCAAAACGTCAGACTGTGAAAAAACCTATCCACAATCTGATATGTAAAACTCGAGATAAAAAAGGATAAATGCAACTGTATTTATATTTAAATTTGTATATAGATAATTGGGGTATGAATTATATAGTGCCAAATAGCCGTGAGCAGTTGTTTTTTAGTAGTTTGGAGGAGCAGGTTTCAGCGGATAATACTGTTAGATTTATTGAAGCTTTTGTTGAGAAGTTAGATCTTGCTCAATTGCATTTTGTGGTTAAGGAAGTTAAGGAAGAAGGTCGCCCGGCATTTAATCCAAAGTTGTTTTTGAAGTTGTATATCTATGGCTATTTAAATGGTTTAAGAAGTAGTCGTAGGTTAGAGAACGAGTGCAAAAGAAACATTGAGTTGCATTGGTTAATGGGCAAGCTGGTTCCCAATTATCATAGTATTGCTGATTTTAGGAAAATAAATGGCATAGCCTTGCGTAATACATTTAAGTTGTTTGTGGGCTTTTTAAAAGATGCGGATTTAATAGGAAGCTCCACTGTGGCCATTGACGGCACTAAAGTGCGCGCAAACAACAGTAAAAAGAATAATTATAGCCCAAAGAAGATAGAGCGTCATTTGGCCTACATAGAGGAAAAAACGAATGAATATTTAAACGAATTAGATGCCAATGATGAGGGAGAGTCACCCATAAAGATTGATAATATTCAGAAGAAGATAGAGCGTCTTAAAGAGAATAAAATAAAGTATGAGTTGCTTGGAAAGCAAATGGAAGGTAGCCGTTCTCCGCAGGTTAGCACAACAGATCCAGATGCACGTGCATTGCTGGTGCAAGGTCAAGTTGTTGAGGTGAGCTATAATATGCAGGCAGCAGTAGACGAGAAGCATAAACTGGTAGTAGCTACCCATACCATAAACAAGAACGACCGCAATGCTTTAAGCGCAATAGCCAAAGAAGCTAAAGAAAATTTAGCAGTAGAAACCTTAACAGCTATCAGCGACAAAGGCTATCATAACGGTAGCGAACTTCAAAGGTGCAAGCAGGAGAATATCACAACCATTTGTGCTCAACAAGAATTAAGCAGAGCGAATCACGAACGCCAAAAAATAAACAAATGGTGAGTAGATAGTAAATAGTAATGAAAAAGGCACCACTCCAGAATATTTGGTTACTCAGTTTATCTACAACAAAGAGGAAGACACCTACACCTGCCCGCAAGGCGAAGTATTAAGAACCAAGGGCACATGGCATACAAAGAAATCAGGGAACGGAGCTCCAAGTTATCAATTTAAAAAATATAGAACATCAGCGTGTAAAGATTGTCCAGTAAAAAATCTATGCACAGGAAGAGAAAAGGGTGGCCGAGAAATAGACCGAAGTGAGTATGCAGATGTGGTGGAAGAAAACAGTAAAAGATATAGAGAGAATGCTGCATTATATCGGAAGAGGCAGGAATGGAATGAACATATCTTTGGTACCATTAAACGCAAATGGGGATATAACCATACCAACTTAAAAGGTTTAAAGAAAGTTAATGGAGAGTTTGCCTTAATTATGACCGTTTACAACATGAAACGGAGTATAAACATACTTGGCTTTGAAGAATTAATGGCCAAACTTAAAAATTGGCAACCCAATTATAAGGGAATGCTTTGCGCATTTGCAAAAACAAGGCGTTTAAAGCTTATTAGCGACATTCAATTTTACAACACAAACTTGGCGGCCTAAAATTTAGCCTTCACCAGATCGCGTTAAATGCACTTATAAGGGCGATTGTTTTAATTAAAATCGGGTAATTTTTTTAAAAACGTAGTTTTTTCACAGCCTGACGTTAGTGGCAATTTTCTTGAAAGACACAACA
>JAKRSG010000292.1 GCA_022402405.1 Bacteroidia bacterium
TTGGTAAACCCATTGAAACCTAAACAAAAAATCGCCTTCCGCGTAAAGTGGAATTACAAAATTCCTGAACGCATGAAAATTGGCGGCAGGGGCGGTTATGAGCGATTTGGTTCAGACAGTAATTGCGTTTTTACCATTTCGCAATGGTACCCAAGAATGTGCGTGTATAGCGATTACCAAGGTTGGAACAACAAACAGTTTACCGGAAGAGGCGAGTTCTCGTTGGTGTTTGGAAATTTTGAGGTAAACATGAAAGTACCAGCCGATCATATTGTGGCCTCTACGGGCACTTGCAGCAATTATAATGAAGTATTGAGTGCGGCTCAATTTGCCCGTTGGAAACAAGCACAAAAAACCATTGCCGACGATAAAAATATTGCCATAGACCCCATAGAAGTAGTAACATTAGAAGAAGCAAAATACCAAGAATTGCATCCAAACAAAGACCTTAAAGCCTACAAAACCTGGAAATATAAAGCACAAAATGTACGCGATTTTGCCTGGGGAAGTTCGCGTAAATTTGTATGGGATGCCCTTTCTGTTCCCATAGAAGGCAAGCAGGTTATGGCCATGAGTTATTATCCCAAAGAAGCCTATATTTTATACAGAAAATACTCTACCAAAACCGTTGCCCATACCCTTAGAACTTACTCTAAATTTACCATTCCGTATCCATATCCTGTAGCCATTAGTGTGGAGGCCGCAAGTGGAATGGAGTACCCCATGATATGCTTTAATTTTGGCCGAACCGATGAAGATGGAACCTACGCAGAACGCACCAAATATGGCATGTTGGGTGTAATTATTCATGAAGTTGGACATAACTTTTTTCCTATGATTATTAACAGCGATGAGCGTAATTGGAGTTGGATGGATGAGGGTTTAAATACCTTTGTACAGTTTTTAACAGAGCAAGCTTTCGACAACAATTACCCCAGCAATAGAGGTCCGGCACACAAAATTGTAGACTACATGAAACTGCCCAAAGACCAACTAGAACCTATCATGACCAATAGCGAAAACATCAATCAATTTGGTTCAAACGCCTATGGAAAGCCCGCAACGGCCTTAAATATTTTGCGCGAAACGGTAATGGGTAGAGAATTATTTGATTATGCCTTTAAAGAATACTGTAGAAGATGGGCCTTTAAACACCCTGCGCCAGCAGATTTTTACAGAACCATGGAAGATGCTTCGGGCGTTGATTTAGATTGGTTTTGGCGCGGTTGGTTTTACGATATAGAACCAGTAGATATTGCTTTAGATAGTGTGGTGGTATTTCAGGTCGCAGTGCCACAAAAAGCCATCAAAAAAGAAATTACCAGGGTAAAAAGAAAAGAAAAGCCAGAGTTTATTCATGTTTCTAGAATAAAAAATAAAGCGAGTGGCGAGGTGTTTTTAATAGACCAAGATACCAGCTTGCGCGATTTTTACTACTATTATAAACCCGATACCACCGTAGCTGAAGAACCTAAAACCATTAACGTTTACGAGAATATTACGCCGGTTAACGAGGATGAATTTAAGGCTTATGAAGGCAATTATTATTATGAGCTACATCTTAAAAATAAAGGTGGATTGGTGATGCCTGTTATTATACAATGGAACTACGAAGATGGAAGCTCAGAAGTAGATAAAATAAGTGCTTATATCTGGAGAAAAGATGAGCATAAAGTGGTAAAAACTTTTGCTAAAAACAAAAAAGTGAGCAGCATTGTGCTTGATCCTTTTAAAGAAACTGCCGATATAGATGAAGCCAATAACACTTGGCCGAGCATTGAAACTAGCAGTAGAATAGAGCTCTTTAAGGCAAAGGCGGCGGTACGCGGACAAAGTACTGAAGACAACCCAATGAAGAAAAAGAAATAGGTGAATGGAAGAAATAAAACAAAAGAACAATCCTTTACACGGCATTAGTTTGCAGCAAATAATGGAATATTTGGTTCAAACCAAAGGATGGGAATACTTGGGGGAAGAGGTAAATATAAACTGTTTCCAGAAAGACCCTAGCATTTCTTCTAGCCTAAAGTTTTTGCGCAAAACACCGTGGGCAAGAGCTAAGGTAGAGAGTTTGTTTATTTATGTGAAACGAAAAGAAGCTCAAAAAGAAAGAGACAATTTACCACCCAATAGTTAAACTTTATGGATGTTTTAAAAATTCCATTTCACGAATTATTGCAGATAAAAAAATCCGGCAATCCTTCTTATATTTTTGAATTAGAAGAGCAAGGCGCTTTTTTAAACCATTTGGGAAACTTCCATGCCTGCGTTCAATTAACATTGGCTGAAGCCAGTGCTGGAGAATTTTTATTACAAGAGTTTGAAGGCATTCCTTTTCCCATTGCGCCAATGGTTCGCAAAACAGAGGCAAAATACCACAAACCTGCCTTGGGCTTATTGCAATCAAAAGCTGCATTTATAGCCGTTGATAAAGCAGCGTTTTTAAACGAATTGCAAACTAAAGGCAGGGCTCAGCTGCAAGTAAAAACCGAAATTTTTGACGCCACACACACCAAAGTGCTCACCGCCATTTTTGATTGGTTTGTAGCAAAGATTTAGATACTCATACGGCTAACAAGGCTTAATAAGTTCTTATTTTTAATATTCATAATTATTGCTGTCCGAGAAAAAGCATGAGATTCTTCGCTATCGCTCAGAATGACCTGGTACTCGCATGTTTTCAGCGGCAGGGGACTGGGAGGCAGTTTTGCTGCCTCCAAGTCCCCTGCCTGTTAGATCTAAAATATTGTCATCCTGAGCGTAACGCAGTGGAGCGAAGGACCTCTTCGTATGTAGTAAGATTTCTCCGCATAGTAATGATTCATAATTGAAAAATTAAAAATCAAAAAAAAATCTTATTTTTGATAGAACAATGTTTGTTCAATTTTTTAATTTGTTCCTCATTGTTACATTTATTCAAAAAATTATGTTACGTAAGTTTATAACACCTACCAAAAAAGAAATCTATATTGCTTTCGAGTTTCCAGAGGAATATCTGGGGCAAGAATTAGAGATTATTATTTTCAAAAAGCAGGAAGGACTTGAGGAAATAGAAGAAAAATCTCCTATAAAACTGTCAGAAAAGTATAAAGGTATTTTTTCAAAAGAAGATGCTGAAAATTTTAATAATCATATCGAACAAATACAATCAGAATGGGTTAATAACTGATATCCCATAAATTAAATCAATAAACATCTTACCAATTTAAATCGCTTTACAAAAAACATTATGAGATATATTTTAGCTGTTTTCACATTAATTATGCTGGCTGAACCAAATTCTTGGGCTCAGAATAAAGGCAGTAAAGGTCCGGATATATCTGGCATTAAATCTCAGTATTTAGCCATTGAAGCTAAGCGTAAATCCTACATACAATATACCACGCCTACCCAAGAAGAAGGTATGGCCTTTATTGGGTTTTATGAAGGCAAGGTCCTAAAAATGTTGAATTGCAATTACACCCAAGATATGAGTTTATCTGATGCCGATCATTATTATAGCGGTAATCAGGTAATATTGGTATATGCCAAAGATTCTGAATTTGAAGAATCTTTAAAAGTAAACCCAAGAACTAAGGTTAAAAGCATGACCGAAAACTGGTACTATTTTAACAAAGAAATCCTCATAAAATGGGTGTCAGGTGGCAAGGTAATGGATAGCAACAGCGAAGCCTTTAAAGCCAAACAGGCCAATTTCACAAAAGAATTTGCCGCCAACAAAAAACGCTTTTCAGATCAAAGTAAATTGGTGCAGGTGAAGTAGTTTAATCAAAATAATTATAAATTCAAATTACCTTAAATTAGCATATAGAAAGTATTAACTCTCACTATAAACCTACGAAACATTAAAGCTTACTGTATTGTTTGAAATCAAATTACTCTATGAAGAAAACAATTAATGGGCAAGGAATCAACTTTGTTATATTCTTATTTTTATTGATAAATTGTTTTGACAACAGCATTAAGGCGTCAAATCAATACAAATCTTACTATAGAAAACTTGAAACAGGAAACTATAGAGAGGTACATAACTTTTTAGTAAAACGAAATCTAAAATTTGATAATTATATTGATAATATAAAGTATCATTTATTATATGCTGAATTTTATTATCAAATTAATATCATTGAGCAATTCAAAAAACATACAGACTCTGCAAATTATTTTTTGATTAAAAGTAAGACTAAAGATGAATTAATAAAAGCAGAAATACTTTATAATACAGCAAGGTATTATCATTTTCATGCGAAACCATTGGATGGACTAAATTTTGCAGATGAGGCTATTAGACTATACAACAACAACAAGAAAAAATTTAAATCTTATAAGCCGTATAGATATTACCTAGTAAAAGCTAATCTGCTGAGAAACTATGATAGAACTAAATGTCAAGATTTATATGATTCGGCATTTAACTTAGTATACCAGAGTCAATATTCAAATTCCGATCTAATGGAAATACACAAAAGTTTAGGGAATTTTCATTTAGATTTTGCAGACAACTATAAAACTGATTATAAATCTCATCATAAAAATGCGATCTTACATTTTAATAAAGCACTTTCTCTTAATTTAAATCAAGAAGAGGAAAACAGATACGTAAGTTCTCAAATATACGCCTTATTAGCATTAGTCTATATTAAATCAGAAGAATATAATAAAGCAAATTTCTGTTTCGACAGCTCACAGGAAAAATTAAATTTTCAAGATAGTAAATCCATATATGGAATTTTTAAATGGATGACATTATTAAATTGGAGGGAATTAATTTTTACTGCAAAAAAAGAAAATAACGTTAGTCATTATAAAAGACAAAAAACGAACGAACTTCTGCTTTCAATGTTAGATGCGTGGAAAGAATGGCATAATTTAAATCGCATTACAAATTCAGGAATTAACCATCATATCTATTCAACTTCACCATATAATATTTTAATTAATAATCTAATTTATAAATATAGTAAAACTAAAAGTAATGAATTATTTGACACTATACTATCATTAATAAACGATGTTAAAATCATAAAACCAGATTACCAAAATATAGCAAGAATAATTAATAGTAAGGCTCCTGAAGTAGCAAAAAAACTTGCAGACAATGAGGCCTTTATTACGGCTTTTGACAACTCTTCTGGTATATCGCATTTTTTAGTAATTCATAAAAAAGAGAAATTTATCATATCAATTGAAAGTGATATTTTACACCAAGCAATAAATAAAATATTCCTTGATAATTTTTTAATGACAAAGGATTTTAAAACATTTAAAAAAAACTCATATATATTGTACCTTAACTTATGGCATAAAATACAAGAACTACTTCCCACTTCCATCAACACAATACATATAATACCTCATCGCGAAATTGGCCTAATTAATTTTGATCATTTAGTAACAGATACGTTTAATAACACATTTAAAGACTTACCATATTTAATTTATAGGTATAAATTTAATTACCATTACTCAACAAAGCAATTTCTAGAAAGAAATAAAAGTATAGAGGAAATATCGGCACTATCTATTTATTCTGAGTATAAAGATAGCAACTATTACAACCTACCTTTTCTTGTAAAACTTGCCAAAAACAATAAAATCTTTTCAAACACCGAAAAAATAAGTGATGAAAGCAATTTTTTTAAAACTTTACAATCCCCAAATATTATACAAATTACCGGACACTATGTTCAGATCCCAAGAAGATTATCAACTAATGCATACTTAGCATTAAATACGGCAAATGAAAAGCCCTTACAAATAAAATTATCCAATTTTGAAAACAATATGTACCAATCAGAATTAGTTGTACTTGCTATGTGTGATAGCTATATTGGCCATCTCTACTCCTCGGAACATATTTATTCATTACCTTACATTCTATTAAAAAATGGAGCAAAGTCTTGCATATTTACTATGAATAAGCTGGAAGACCAAGCAGGCAGTAATATACTATCATCCTTATATGAAAATTTAGCAAAGGGCATAAACAAACTCGACGCTCTGCATTCGGCCAAAATAGACAATTTAAAAGAATCAAAACAAGATATAGAGTATCACCCTATGTATTGGTCGTCTTTTCAATTAATGGGGAACGAGAAAGCAGTTAAAATAAATAATCAAGATAAGAGCATAGATGCAAAACTTTTAATCACAGTTATTACATTAAGCATTATTTTAGTACTAATATTAATTAAAGTTAGGTAAATCCTTTCAAATTTTACCAAATAGTATTATCTAATAACAACTTCTTCGATTGCGTTTTAATAAAATCATCTGTGGCGTTAATACTTAAATTATTTAAATTCTCTCGAGCTTTCTCCTGCTGATTTAATTGTATACAAACAATTGAACTAAAATAGGTAGTCTTTTGATATAAATCACTTGAATCAGCAATTTTATTAAAGCTTTTTAAAGACAAGTCAAGATTACCTTGATTGAGATAAACAAGGCCTGATAAATAAAATAAAGAATCATTTTTTATTGCATCCATTTCATTTAATAACAGTATTGCTTTATCTAATTCATCATTTTTATAGGCATTAATAACATCATAGAATAAACGATTATCACCTAAAGAACCAGCAGCTACATAAAAACTATTATCCTTGAAAACGTAATTATTTATTGCTTCTATTTTACCAGAATTATCCTGTTTGAACCAAAAAATAAAACTTATCAAGCCTATGATAACAGATGCTGCAGCATAAAAATAAATGGAGCTAGGCAAAACCTGATTTCTTTGATATGATTTATAAGTTAGAAATGTATTCAGCTCCTTAAAATTCAAATTATGATCCTTAAGAAACAAAGCAATACCTTCTAAAATGGCGTCGTCTTTGGAATAGAACAAAATAGTATTATAAAATTGCTCTTCAATCTCTTTACTATGATTTTCCTTAGAAAAAGACAATATTTCTTCCAAAGAGGGTTTTTTAATTTCCATAATATTTATACACAAATTTATCTATTGCTTAAATTAGGTCAAGCTTTTTTTTAATTTTAATCCTAGATTCATAAATATTATTCTTAACAGTGTTATAAGAGATTTTCAATTGAAGGGCAATTTCATCATTACTATATCCATCCATATGCAAGGAGAATATTTCTCTTTCACGTGGCTGTAAAGAATTAAGCAAAACAGCCAAGGTATCATTAACAAAGCTATTTTCAGAATTATTCCTAGAGAAGCTTGTAAATTTATGTATGTTCTCTGTTAATAGCCTAAATCTATTTCCCTTCTGTCTTTGATGATCAATAGATTTATTTTTTATCATAACCATTATAAAACCCAAGGCATTTATTTTTAACACATCAACGATTCTTTTTCTTTCTTTATTAGGCAAAGTTAAAAGTTTATATATGGTCTCTGATACAACATCTTCACTTAGGTATTTACAGCGTGTGTGCTTATATGCATAAGCGATAAAATTAGGATAATATAACTCATATAATTCATGAATAATATCATTACTACCCGATTCATACAAGTTCCATTTTTCATATAATACATTAATATAAGGCGCAGACATATTTAAATAAAACTAAGTAGTTATTTATAAAATTTTTCACTTTATAATTTACCTGCTAATGTAAATAAATTGATAAATAATGGCAGTTAAAATTCTTTTTGTAGCAGGGAGAAAAAGAAAAATGCCACTCGTAGCAAGTTACATAATTAACACTGAAATATAATTTCAGTACATCGAATGGATATTGCTAAAATTATACAAATAAACGAAATCATAAAAGGTGGTAGATCAGGCACACCCAAACAGCTATCAGAAAAATTACAAATTTCTGAACGCATGCTTTATTATATAATAAACTTCATGAAAGAAGAACTAGAGGCCCCCATTAAATATGATAGAGCCAAACAACGATATTATTATGAAGGAGAAGGTCAGTTGAATTTGAAGTGGCAAGGGAAAGGATCATTTCGCATCTCTTAAAGTAAACAATTAATAAAATAGAAATAAACAAAACATCATTAAAATGGAAGCACAAGATATTTTATCTGCAAAATCCGATCAAATTGACCCACCTCTTTTCTTTGTAAGTGACCCCATGCTT
>JAKRSG010000293.1 GCA_022402405.1 Bacteroidia bacterium
CGGATAATTGTTCATAAAAATCGGGATTTACGCCTTTTTTCTTGAGAATTTCTTTGCCAATAATGGCTTGTCGCGCACCCGGAAACTCATAAAAAGCATGATCCAGTGCAAACAAAATAAGCGCTAGCAATTTTGGATCAATGCTATGCTTCAGAGCTTCCAAATAATAATACCTAGCCCTTTGAGCTTGGTAATATTCTTGGTTTACATCATTGTTATTATCATACTCTCTATCTCCTAATTGATAATTCTTCTGCATAATCCAATATTTACCGGCATAACCCATACTGTAATAGGCATTCGCAATCTTATACAGAGCCAATGCCTTGGCCTCTCCATGTAACTTCTGTGCTTTGTTTTTTAGCTGAATAAGCTCTTTTAAAAATGATACTTTATTGTATTGCACTCCGCGTAAATTAAGTGGGTCATGACCATCATTCGGACTTACCCAAAAAGGATCGTCTTGTTTAAAATCTGCATAAACTTCATTGCTCCAATAGGCTGTATCTACTGTAAGTAGCACCTTATAAGCAGCCAATAAATTATCTTGCTGAACCCACTTCATACTCAGGATATCTTTAACTTTATTTTGGTCGACTTGCACTTTATTTTGCTCATAATAATCGTACGTATAAGAAAAAATAGGTTCAGCCAATAGCTTCTCAAATTCTGTTTTTACAGGTTTGTTTAATATAAACAATACCCTTTCGAGATCGCTTACTGAGGCATGTTTATACATTTGCGTGTACATATTTCCAATGCCTAATAAAGGATGTTCTGCATAAGGTTTACCCGACTTACCATACAGCAAATAACCCTCGGCAGCAGCATTTCTTTGCAAACATTCTTTTGCCATAAAATTGCATAAGTCGTAACGAATATTTTGATACTGTGGTTTGGAAGATTCCAGCGCCAATAAATGCTTATAAACCCTTGCAAAGTCTTGCTTCGACTCCTCAGAGATAGTATCAGAACTACTTATAGAAACCATCAATTTGCTTACTAAAAACTGCGTTTTACCAGCTTCATTTAAACTAGAAACAACAACCTTATTCAAATGATTTGTAGCATCCGAAACACGCTTCAAAACAAAGGCTAAATGAGATAAACATAATTCATAAAACGAGGCATTTTTAGCAGGTAAAAGAGCTTGGTTCAGCTTTAAAAAATCGTATACTTTTTGGGCATAAGCTAAGTCGATATTTCTTTGAGTATTTATTGCTTGTTGAATCTTTTCTGTTTCATCCCAACCAAAATCATAGATCATTTGCTCTTTTTTGCTCGAACCAAACTCGGTATAAACAGAACCTAAAATCCAATCCTCAAGCTTATTTATTTCACGAATAAACAAAGAAGGCAAGAACTCATTGTTGGGTTCTAACTGAATGATTTTTTCTACTATTGGCAGCATCTCTAAATGTTGATGCGAAGCATGCAAAACTAACAGCAAGGCCTGCTCGCGGCTCGATTTACACAACTTAAGAGACTCATCAACTAGTTTATGATTAAAGGCCTTTTCACACGTTAAACGCAAATGTGGAACCGACTCAAAAATGGGCAACATGCGAACATTTTTTTCGGCACCCGAGTAATTATTTAGCTCGTACATAGCAGCCGAATTTTTAATCCAATTGCTAGTTGGTAAATGATTTAAATGCCTGTAATAATGATGAGCTACCAAGGCAGAATCTTTTAAATAAAAGCCCATTCTCACCAATTGAAACGCAAAACGCTCGCGTAAAAAACTACTATTGGTTTCATTTAAAAACACCTTTGCTTCTTTCACAATTTGCTTCGAAACTTTATCATTAGGCTTCACCGTTTCATCCGACCAATTATACGAATTTTCGCCACCCACAATTTGTCCTTCGCCTAGTACTTTCGGACAATCATGGCAATCCCAAGCATCCCAATTATTGCACTGAAATTCTATTCTTTTGGCAATTTCTATATATTTTTTAAAAACAGGTTTGGTATTATAGAACTTCACAAAAGTATTGTTCTGAACCAAGGTTTCGTATAACTTAAAATACTCCTCCGGATTGGTTTCATAAAGCAGCTTATAAATATCAGATTCTATCACAGAATTATCCGGCGAAAGCTTATTGCAGTAGTCCTTCCAAGCTTTTACATTTCGTTCAAATTCATTCGGTTCAGACAACTCCTCTGCTCCTGAAAGTCCATAAGTATTCGAAAATCCTTTGTGGTAAAAATCCATGCTATAAAAAAACGCTTGCATACCCGGCTGCGAGGATATGGTGGGATCAAAGGTCCAAAACCGATACTCTTCTTTATAAATAGTAAACCCGCAAGAGCTCATATTTTTGGGTGGCCAAAAAACGAGCAAAACATTAACGAGGTATGGCAAAAGCAGCTTCCACTTTTTCATAAGGAATTTTGGTTAATTCGTTCATATCTAAATCGAATAAGGCTATGGTAGCAGTAGCATCTACAGGCAATAAGCGCAACAAACTATTGGCCTGAACCAACTCTTTTGCCCCACAAGTTTCTACCTTTAAAACATCTCCTGCTTTTAAGCCATAATCATTGTAGTTTCTGGGAGTTGTTTCTACCAAAAACTTATTTGTAGTAAGCAATTTTAAACTTACATCGGAAGTAATATCTGAAATAATATTATCCGAAAACACCTTGTAAAACTGACCGTTTCTAAAAACTAATGTCCAACTAAAAACCGGCAAAGCTACATCCATGGGCAATGGATATTCTTTTCGTTTTAAATACTTTTGTGCTTCTTTTAATGAGAAAATACTGTTCTCATGTTCAAAGTTTTTAGCGTTTTGCAAATTATACATCATCAGCATAACTTTGGCTACTGGCGGCACTCCCAGCTTATCTTTGTACTTATAAGGGTACAATCGTAAAGTAGCGCTATAAGTAAATTGGGGTGCCAATTTTTTGCAGGTTTCAATAAAGGCAAAATAGGCATCGCGGGTGTCTAATGTCCAATCGCAATCAAACTGTATTTCTCTTGGCCAATGATGAGTGTAGGTCTGAATTCTTAAGGCGTGAGCTAATATTTTCTTGGCATAATCTTCCCTGTCTTGAACCAACATATTTTTGAAAACATCGTTGGTGATATATACCACCGGAATAAATTCGATACTATCCTTTTTGTAATCGGAATAATAATTCATGGATGTTTTGCTAACGGGCATAATACCTGTTGCTTTGGAATAATCAACATCCAACATTTTGATATACATCTTTTGAATTTGGTGCTCATTCAGAAATTTGCGAGTATCATTAGGTTCAGCCGACCAATAAAAATTTGTTTTCCAGTGATAGATGGCTCTTTGGGCAGTTGGCTGCGATTGTGGATTTAGTTTCCACAAGCTAAACAACAGAGCTATAAAGCATGTTGCAGCCATCCATTTCATTGTTTGTTGATTCATAATCGTGAGGTAAATGTAATGTCATTTTTACCAAAAGTCAAAGGCAAAAACATCAAAAACAAATAAATATCATTTTTTATCCAAACTCAGGAAATTTATTTCGAACCATTAAAACACTCACTCATGAGAACCATCATAGAACCTTTCAGAATTAAATCGGTTGAACCCATTCGCATGACCAACCGAGAGGAACGTATTTCTTTCTTAGAAGCTGCCCATTATAATTTATTTTCATTGGATAGCGAGCATGTGATTATTGATTTATTAACCGACAGTGGTACAAGCAGCATGAGTGCCAATCAGTGGGCTTCTATGATGCGAGGCGATGAATCGTATGCCGGCAGTCCGTCGTACGACAGATTTCACAAAGCAGTGTATGAGTTGATGCCTTTCACAAACATCATTCCTACTCACCAAGGCAGAGCTGCCGAGAAAATTTTATTCTCCATTATTGGCGGCAAAGGCAAATACATTTTAAACAATACTCATTTTGATACTACTCGTGCCAATATAGAATTTAGCGGGGCAGAGGCCATAGACTTAGTAATTGCTGAAGGCAAGATTCCTTCTTCGGAGCATCCGTTCAAAGGCAATATGGATATTGAAAAACTGGAGGCTTTTATCAAAGAAAAAGGTGCAGAGAATATTCCGTTAGTTATGCTAACTATTACCAATAATTCAGGTGGTGGTCAGCCGGTATCTATGGAAAACATTAAAGCTACCAAGTATGTGTGCATGAAGTACGACATTCCTCTATTTATCGACGCCTGTAGGTTTGCAGAGAATGCGTGGTTTATAAAAATGCGCGAACCTGGTTACGAAAACGTGCCTGTAAAAACCATTGTGCAAGAAATATTTTCGTATGCAGATGGCTGCACTATGAGTGCCAAAAAAGATGCTTTGGTAAACATGGGAGGTTGGTTGGCCATGAATAATGCTGAGTGGGCAGAGGCCGCCAGAAACTTACTTATTTTAACAGAAGGCTTTCCAACCTATGGAGGCTTAGCCGGCCGCGATTTGGAAGCCATTGCTACCGGCTTGGAAGAAGTTATTGATGAAGACTACTTGCATTACAGAATTAGCTCTACGCAATATCTAGCCAGCCATTTAATAGAAGCAGGTATTCCTATTGTAAGGCCAGCTGGTGGACATGCAGTATACATTGATGCACGCGCCATGTTATCTCATATTCCTGCATTAGAATATCCTGGTCAGGCCTTAGCCGTAGAAATGTACTTGCATGCCGGAATTAGAGCTTGTGAGATTGGTACCGTTATGTTTGGCATGCAAGCCAATGGAACAGAAGTAGCGGCTCCCATGGATTTGGTTAGATTAGCCATTCCAAGGAGAGTTTATACTCAGAGCCATATCGATTATGTAATTGAAGCATTAACAGAAATTAACCAAAACAAACAAGACCTAAGCGGCTTAAAAATTGTGTGGCAACCCAAGCAATTGAGGCATTTTAGCGCTAGGTTTATGCCTTTAAATTTGAAAGAAAAACAAAAGGAGAATTTTAGTAAAGCATTTGCGGCTTCACTTTAATTACATAATTAACTAAAAAGAAAAAGGGCTGATGAGTTATCATCGAGCCCTTTTTTATATACTTAGATAGGTTAATTCTAATTATAAAACTATACAGCCTTTGGTCTGTAACTAGTTTTAGAGGCACCTGCGCCTTTGGTGTTAGCTTTTGGTGCAGCTGTTGATTTTGGAGTAGCAGTTTTTGGAGCAGCAGTCTTTTTAGCAGCGGCTTTCTTTGGCTTTACCTCTTCTGCAGGAGCTTCTGTGCTGGCTTCTGCAGCTGGAGCTTCATCACCTTCAGAAGCATCTGATTCTTCTCCTGCATTTTTTAACTTTTCAAAATCTAATACATCCTTTAGTAGATGGAACCAAGTTAATAGTTTCTTGATATCGTTATCATAAACGCGCTCACTATCTAAGCTAATTAAATCAATTAAATAAGCACGTAGAGACTTCATATCGTCTTTCGGACTAGGAGCATTGCCGTTTTCTTTTAGCTTTATAAACACCAAATGTAAACGCATATCCTCTTCCTGAGTGTAAATAGAAATATCTTCTAATACCGAAACTTTATCTTGGAAACTGGTAGAAAATCTTCTTCCAGTTCCTATTGTTTCTACAATTAAACCATTCTTACTTCTACCAACAATTTTATGTAAACCACTTTGACCAGCGATAGCAACAACGTCTTTTAATTCCATACTATAATATTTTTTAAGGGCAACAAATGTAATAAAATTTAATTTTTTGAGCAGTCTTATTTTATTTGATTTATTTATTTTTGAACCATTGAAAACAAAAATATTTCTCATTCTCTTTCTCATTCACTCTTTCCTTGTTAAGGCTCAACAGGTTATCAATATTGAGTCGAAGCAATATGATACTCCCGACACGCTGTGGCATGGAGATATTGAGTTGAATTTTAATTTGATTCAGAACCAAAATCAAATCATTAATACCGGCAACCGAATAAACTTGTTAAAAAATCAAGACATTCACTCCTACTTATTTATCAACGAAATAAATTTGGTTCGAGCCAATGCCAATAATTTAGCATTTAATAGCTACCAACACTTACGATATAAGCGAGCCATAAAACCCTATTTAAGTGGGGAAGCATTTGGACAAACACAATTTAATGAACAAATTGGATTAAAATTCAGGGGATTATTAGGTGCTGGTCCGCGTTTACGCGTGCTTTATGCCGATAGCATGAAGATATTTACAGGCGCCATGTGGATGTACGAATACGAAAAAACCACAGACGAATTGGTAAACAACGTTAAAAACAGAATGAGTTTTTATCTATCGTTTTTATACTTTAAAGAAAAGCACTTTAACTTCGATTTGGTATGCTATTACCAACCCGATTTAATCGATTTTTCAGACTACAGAGTCTTAACAGAATTAAAAGCAGAGTGGAAAATAACTAAAAAACTAGCCTTTAGGTTCGGCCTGATCCAAAACTATAATTCTGTTCCCGCTAGAGGTTTCCCTAATAACACCTTGAATGTGAGAAACGCATTTAATTACCGATTTTAAAAAGCAAAGTACTTGATTTCTATCAACTAAAGTAAGCTTTATAAAACTGCTTTCTTTTGTGAGGCAAAAACCTATTTTTGTGGCTTAAACTCGCATGTATATCGTATGGAAAATATAGAAAAATATACTCCCAAAAATAAGATTAGAGTAGTAACTGCCGCAAGTTTGTTCGATGGTCATGATGCCGCCATAAACATTATGCGCAGGATCATTCAAGCAAGCGGCGCAGAAGTTATTCATTTAGGTCATGATAGAAGCGCCGAAGAAGTGGTAAACACTGCCATACAGGAAGATGCCAATGCCATTGCCATGACGAGTTACCAAGGCGGACATGTGGAGTATTTTAAGTACATGTACGACCTTTTAAAAGAAAAAGGTTGCGGACATATAAGAATATTTGGTGGAGGGGGTGGAACCATTTTACCAGAAGAGATAGAAGAGTTACAAAACTACGGTATTACTAGAATTTATCACCCAGATGATGGCAGAGCAATGGGCTTGCAAGGCATGATTAACGACATGCTTGAGAAGTGCGATTTTGCCACAGGAGCCAATTTAAATGGCGAAGTAAAACACCTAAAAGACCGCGATTACAAATCTATTGCACGATTAATATCGGCAGCAGAAAACTTCCCAGACGATTTTCATAGCTCCCAAAACCAATCGGATTGGAAAATAAACGAAGTGCCAGTTTTAGGTATTACAGGAACAGGTGGAGCTGGAAAGTCTTCATTAGTAGATGAATTAGTAAGAAGATTTTTATTAGACTTTCCAGATAAACACATTGCTATTATTTCGGTTGACCCAAGTAAAAGAAAGACAGGCGGCGCTTTATTAGGAGATAGAATTCGTATGAACGCTATTAAAAATGATAGAGTTTACATGCGCTCTTTGGCTACTCGTCAGAGTAATCTTGCCCTTTCAAAATACGTGAAAGAAGCAATAGATATTGTTAAAGCAGCCAATTTTGATTTAATCATTTTAGAAACATCTGGTATCGGACAAAGCGATACAGAGATTATAGAACATAGCAATACTTCTTTGTATGTAATGACGCCAGAATACGGTGCGGCTACGCAGTTAGAGAAGATAGATATGTTGGATTTTGCAGATATTATTGCCATTAATAAATTCGATAAAAAAGGTGCGTTAGATGCCATTCGTGATGTAAAAAAACAATACCAACGTAACCACTTAATGTTTGATAAAAATCCGGATGACATGCCTGTTTATGGCACTATTGCCTCACAGTTTAACGACCCAGGCATGAACAGGTTGTACAAAGCTGTTATGGACAAAATAGTAGAAAAAACAGGAGCTCCATTACATTCTACTTACGAGATTAGCGAAGAAATGAGCGAGAAGATTTATATCATTCCACCTTCACGCACACGCTATTTATCCGAGATATCAGAAACCAACAGAAACTACGATAAGTGGGTTCAGAAACAAGCCGCCATTGCCGATAAGTTATTTGGCTTACACTCGGCCATGAACACACTTAAAGAATCTACTTTAGAAGATAAAGATCGCCTCATAAAAGGATTAGATGAAACCTATCATCAGGTGGCATTAGACTTAGACCCACGAAATAAAATTATTTTAGAAACATG
>JAKRSG010000294.1 GCA_022402405.1 Bacteroidia bacterium
ATAAGATATCTTCTATAGCGGCAATTTTGAATGTTGCATTTCCATTACCACCCGTGATGGTTAAAACATCGTTTACTTGGTAGCCTGCTCCTGGAGATTGAACAATTACAGCCGTAACTGCACCACCAGCACCTGTAGTAATACCTACCAATAAACCAGAACCGCTACCACCTGTTGCAGGTATAAAGTTATCATCTGCATAACCAGTTCCCGGAACTAAATCTTTTGTTCCAGCCACACCTTTTACAATAGAAGGTGGAGTGGTATTGGCAGAGAACGTATCACTTCTATGAATTACATCAGGCTTATTTCCTGTTCTAGCAGTTCTTTGTTGGATAATGATATTTCCATTAACCATATCAATACGCTCCAATGTCTTAATTGGATCAGCCGATTGATTATTGAAACTATCTTTTTCATATAAACGTACGGTGTAACACTGAGCAACGCCTCTATCAAAGAAATATTCGTATAATGTTTTGGTTGATTGCGGCAATCTCATATTACCTCTATAGGTACTTCGTGGCGTGCCATCAGGTAGAAAATCTGCCAGCGGCGGAATCAATGCACCATTTGTATCTACTCGAGTACCAGCAGGAATGGTATATTGCCAGTAACCTTTTGCATTGGCAAATGGATCTGGAATTGCTCCACGCAGTGTAATAGGTCTGTTCGGATTAATATCCGCAGGCCACATATCTAATGTATCAGTTCTAGATGGAGTAACCCCTATAGAGAATGTTGGCTTACCCCACTTAGCAGAATCTAATGGGTGAACCAATTTTCTGTTACCTGTAACCTGACTAGGATCTTTTGTCCAACCATTAGCCGACGAATCGAATGGTGGGAAATCATGTCCATGGTAGAACCATCTGAAAATGGTAGACCATTTTTCGTACTGATGAATAGGTAAAGTATCGTGAGAGAAATTACACATCATAGCACCAGGGTAAACAATACCATCATGGATAAATCTACCCAAAGTACGGTTTTGCATATCTGCTGCACTTACGTATGGCTCTCTTCCTT
The DNA here is from genome assembly GCA_022402405.1 of Bacteroidia bacterium. Lineage (GTDB taxonomy): Bacteria > Bacteroidota > Bacteroidia > UKL13-3 > UKL13-3 > B1. The sequence continues at coordinate 1,030 of JAKRSG010000294.1, forward strand.
GGTTAGGAGTGCTTGGATTAGGAACCGAGAATGATGTACATCTTGGAGCATAATCATCAGCAAAATCCCAACGGATATATAAGTTATTAGATTGATAAGCGTTAGTAGCATTTGTAAATTCTACTGGCAAATCCGGACCGCACTGCAATTTCAAGAAAGGCTTAATTACAATTGGTACGTTTGGATCCTCCACCTGAACCAATGGCCCCATGATGTTGATACCGTAACCTTGTAATTGATTTTCTCTCTTAATATAACCAGCATCAGCAGGATCATCCGTAAACCATTTCCAGTAACTTACGATACTATCGCGTGGCTGACCGTTAGAACCCATGATCCATCTGTATTTAGAAATATCATCTGTGGCACGGAAAAAGTATCCATTAATGGTATTCAAGTTTGGATTAGGACGTGGAGGTGGCACGTATTGAGTATCGTTTAGTTGAACGGTATCAATCCTCGACCAGAAATTAAGCACTTTAGGAGCTTGTCCGGGACAAGCCACAATTAAATCAGGGAAATAATGACCAAAACTTTGGTAACGATAACAAGGTGTTACCTCGTTTAATTTAATATCAGAACCAGGAGGATTTGCATTAGGGTCATTAAAACGCCATACTAATTGGATTTGAGAATTTACACCTTGCAAAGGATACATGTTATATAAACATACACCCGCATTGTTTAAGTTAGATAAACAAACACTATCCGCAATGGTATCATTAGAGTTACTTCTTCTACTTCTGATATCAAAACGCAAAACAATGTTTTCAGGTAATTGATTACCTGAAGTTGAATATTCAAAAGTATCAGCACAATTAAATTGTTTATGACGAACAATTAAACGAGGGTTAAATACCCCATTTTTAATATAACGGTAAGTAAAGTTACTCCATCTTGGAAGATCACTAGCCACAATTGGCGATTGATATTGAAACACACTATCATCGCCGTATTCCCATCTAAACCATAATAAGTTTGAAGTAGAAACAGGCGTATTGTTTACAAAAATATATGGCGTGGTATCACATCGAGGATTACCAGAAACAGCAAAACGAGGAATGATATTCGGAGCCACAAACACAGTTCCGAATTTTTGAGTTTGGCAACCACCAATATCAGTGGTAGTCATGGTTACATTAAACCTTCTATTACCTTGACCAAAAGCATGGCAGAAAGTTTGACCCGGAGTTACCGTGGTACTATCACCATCTCCGTATGAGAATATCAAACGGCTTAATGGTAAACTTGGCGGCGCAGCTTGTGTGGTTAAATCTTTAAAGCAATATTGATTGTACTTAAAACATTGCGAATCCAGACTCGTTAACTGGAAATTAGCCACTGGTCGGTTGTATACAGTATCCCAAAACGAAGCTTCAATAGGAGCTCTATTTTTGAAAATTGCCACAACCTTCACCAAGTAAATACCAGCTGATGGGTATTGGTAAAGACGAGTGTTAGACACCGGAGTTCCTGTGGTGTTTAAGTTCACATCACCATTACCCCAATCAAATCTAAATGAATCTACATCATTCGGATTTAACCCGTTTAGGTATGCAGTTACCTGCATCGGATTCCCAACGCACACTACCCTCGGCAGCACGTCGAGCGAGACGGATTGTGCAAAAGCCGCTGTTGCAAACAGCCACCCCACAACCATAATTGATAATCTAGTAATTAAGCGTTTCATCATATATTTATTGTTCTGTTTTTTCTCGAATTTAATTTTGCTAACCTACACATTTTTTTTATAAAATACCATTTTCTATCGAAGCAACTTCACATAACCTCTAATACTTTGTACGTTTTTTTGCTTAGGATATTGATATTCAATTTGAAATGCATACGATCCATTTTCACATTCCATTCCATTTTTTACATTTAGTCCGTTCCAAGTCTTTTCGGGCTGATCCGACTCAAAAACAAGGTTTCCATCCAAGCTAAATACTTTCACCCTAAAGAAATTAGGCACTGGCATCAAAATTTCCCATCTATCATTTTTCCCATCGGCATTCGGACTAAACACATTTCCAAATTTAGGTTCTGGAAAATCTGTAATTTCCTCCTCTGGCTCGCCGGCAATCGGATCAAAATCTTCATGTAAAGAAATTACACCCACATTTTCATCAGCACCTTTGTGGTTAAACTCTTGTTTCTTCTCTCCAACTTTCACTTCTGGCATAGGCAAAACAGAAGGCTCCTCATGTTTTGGTTCTGGCTGAACCAACAAATTTTCTGTTGGCTTTGGACGCTCTTTCTTAGCTACATCCTGCTCTTTATTTACCATCTTGGCAGGACTCTCAATTGAGGTTGAACCAATATCTTCTTTAGTTTTGATTTCTGTACCCAAACTTGGTTTTTCTTCAACTATTGATATTGGCTCTGTATTGGAAACTTTTGGTTCAGGACTAAATAAATAAACACCAAGACCAGAAATGGCAATAGTACTTGTTACGGCAATAGTTTTTACTAATAGGTTTGCCTGCTTTATTCCATGCCACAAACCCTGACCTTCAAGGCCAACAGGCGCTTGGATTTGGCTTGAAATCTGGCTCCAAACATCAGGAGGTGCAGGTGGCGTAAAGCCCTCCATACCTTGTTTAATTAATTGATCTATGTCTTCTATATGTTTCAAAATCTACTTTTTTACTTTTTGTAATTGCTTCCAAGTTTGAATAAATATTACTCTTGCTCTAGAAAGCTGACTTTTGGAAGTTCCTTCGCTAATACCCAACATATCGGCTATTTCTGCGTGAGAATAACCCTCTATAGCGTACATATTTAGGATGGTTCTGAAACCCGGTGCCATTTGTTGCATAACGGCTAAAATTTCTTGTTGCGTTAATGCTCCAATTGCCTCTGCATCTGTGGCTACGGCATAGGCTTCACTCACATCACTTTGTTGCTGATATACTTTGTTTATTCTATAATGCTCCAAAGCGGTATTTACAAAAACCTTTTTCATCCATCCTTCCAAAGAACCTTTTCCTGAATATTGATTCAGCTTAGAAAAAACTTTAACAAAACCATCTTGCAATATGTCTTTTGCGTCCTCCTTGGTATTGCTATACCTCAAACAAACAGCATACATACTGCTACTAAAGAATGTATAGAAAGCCTGTTGAGACTTTACATCCTTTTTTAAACACCCTTGTATAATTTTTTCATCCAGCTGCTTATTCACTTTTCCCGTCTTATTAGTCAGATGCACGCAATTTATTTTTGGTTGCAATGGTCTTTAATTTTTTCTTAAAATTTTATAAAACACTAGAGAAAATCTCAAAAATGAAAAAATAGAAGTATTTTAGTGCACAAATGCAAAGGTTTAAACATATCTTTTTGTTGTTACTTTTTTACTTCATAGGAAAGCAAGAACTTTATGCTCAACAGAAAGATATTACACCTAGCAACGATCTATACGAATGGGTTGAAAATAAAGGTCAATGGCACCCTGATATTTACTTTCGTTGTAGGCAACACTCCCTAGACTTACAGCTAGGAAAGGACTTTTTACGTTATTATTTTTTCGATAAAGAACAGCTTGATAGACTTCATCAACATGGTCCGGTAAAAGCAAAAGCCCTACCTCAAGATTCTATGCTTAATGTATATGCATTGAGCTACCAATTTCTAAATACACAGTTGGCTCAGCCCCATATAGAAAAACCAAAAAATTACTACTACAATTATTACTTGGGTAATAATCCTTCGCAGTGGGCGCACAAAGCCAGAGTATCCAACCACGTATCCTTACAAAACCTTTACCCCGGAATTGAACTAAAAATTTTATCACCCAACAACAGTCTTAAATATGAGTTTTGGCTTGAACCAAATGCCGATATAAACCAAATAAAATACGAAATCCAAGGTGCAAATAGAGTTTATACCGAATATGGTGATTTATTTATAGAAACACCACAGGGAGTAATAAAAGAACAAAAACCCTATGCTTATCAAATCATAGAAAACAAGCGAATAGAGGTAGAAGTAAATTTCAAGGTTCAAAAAAATATAGTTAGTTTCTCCAGCACTTCTATACAAAAAAACTATCCTTTAATCATTGATCCTTCTATTGTATTTCTTACTTATTCAGGCTCTACGCAAGACAACTTTGGTTGCTCGGCTACACCAGGAGAAAACGGAACTTTGTATGCCGCTGGTATAACCACCGGAGATCCTTCTTCTGCCGGGAAATATCCAGTTACGTCCAATGCGTTTCAATTAAACTACGGTGGCGGTGGAGTAGCAGAAGGTGAGGCCCTAGGTTTTTTCCCCTGCGATATAACCTTTAGCAAGTATAGCAGCGATGGCAAAACCTTGCTTTATGCTACTTATCTTGGTGGCTCTAATAACGAGGTCCCGCATTCTATGATTGTTGATGATCAAGAAAATCTCATTCTTATGGGAAATACCTACTCGGCAAACTTTCCAACTACGGCAAATGCTTACGATAATACTCATAATGGCAGGCATGATATTATACTAAGCAAGTTTGATAAAAATGGATTAATAGTGGGTTCAACCTTTATTGGAGGTAGCGGTAATGATGGCATCAACACCAACAATGTAACACAATACTTCTTTGCAGATAGTTATAGAGGGGATGTAATTACTGATTCTGTTGGTAATATTTATGTGGCTAGTTTTACGCAATCAACAGATTTTCCAACTACCCCTGGCTGTATCCAAACCGATTTATTAGGTGCACAAGATGGCGCTATTTTTAAAATAAATCCAGGATTAAGTCAGCTCTTATGGAGCACCTATCTTGGTGGCAATGGTGTAGATGCCTTTTACAGTATTGACCTAGACAATGATCAGAATATCTTTCTTTCTGGAGGAACGAACAGCACCGACATACAAGGCACAAATGGCACTCAAAACCCTGCATTCATAGGAGGTTCAGCAGATGGACTTATCATGGAAATTGACAATAATGGTCAGAATATTATCCGTGCTACCTATTATGGCACCGATAATTACGACCAGATTATTTCTTTAGAAAGAGATAAAGACAATCTTATATACGTTGTTGGGCAAAGTAAAGGTAATATGCCTGTTAGTGCAGGTGTATATAGCAACCCCAATGCCCATCAATTTATTACTTGCCTTCAGCCCGATTTAAAAACCACCGTATGGTCAACGGTGTTTGGTTCAGGCCGAAACCAGATAGATCTAACTATTAACGCATTTTTAGTAGATGAATGTAAACGCATTTATGTGAGCAGTTGGGGCGGCATTACAGCTACCAAAACAGACAATACATCCTCTTCTACAATAGGCATTCCAACTACACCAGATGCCTTTCAAAAAAGTACAGATGGTAGCGATTTCTACTTATTACTGCTCAATAAAAATGCTTCTAATTTATTGTATGCAACATTTATTGGCGGGGATAATCCAGATAATTCTGGCGACCATGTAGACGGTGGTACAAGCAGATTCGATAAACGTGGAGTGGTATACCAAAGTATGTGTGCCAGCTGCCCAACCAACAATGTGCCCTTCAGCGATTTAAAAACTACACCGGGTGTTTTTGCCCCTACTAATGTGAGTCCGCGTTGCAGCAATGCAGCACTAAAATTTGATTTTAGAATTGAAAATGCAGGCTTCGAATGGTCGGCCGACACTTGTGCGTCCATTTTTAGTTTCAAAAACACTACCCTCAATGCCTCAAACTTTTTCTGGACATTCCCCAATGGAGAATTAAGCTACGATGAAAACCCAACCATTCAAATTCCAAGAGAATACTATGGAGATACCATTAGATTAATAGTAGAATATGGAACTAATTGTGCCGATACGGCTTATGGATTTGTAATATTACCAGATTCGATAGAAACACCCATTGTACCGAATGTTTTCACCCCAAACAACGATGGACTAAATGATTATTTTAGAATTGAAGGTGTATATGAACAGTGTAATAAAACTTCTGTTTACATTTATAACAGATGGGGCCAATTATATTTTGAAGACGAAGTAAGCTATTTTAAATGGGATGGAAAGAGCAAGGAGGGAATAGATGCTCCAGAGGGAGTTTATTACTTCATCTTAAGAACGGAAAACAACATTAGTGGCAAGAAGCGAGATATTCATGGAACGCTAACATTAATAAGATAAAGTCATAAAAAAAGGCCGCTTGAAACATCAAGCGGCCTTTTTTGAATTCCATTCTAATATTATTTTCTACCTTTTTTGGTCATGTCTCCTACTCTATCCATTACACAACGGAAACCGATAGTAGCAGTAGATTGATCTTGATCTAAGAATCTTCTGTTACCTGGACTTAACCAATAAGCTTTATCAGCCCAGCTACCACCTTTATAAACGCGAGCAGCATTATCAATCAAAGAAGAAACACTATACTCGTATTTTTGTTCGATATCTGGGTACGTTAATTCGTCTTTGTAACCAATATTATCTGCTTTCTTATAGTTTCTACGCTTGGCATTATCTTCTTCAGTAACGTCTTCGTAAATCATTCTACCCAAGTCGTCTTTCTCTGAGATAAAGCCATCTGCATCTTTTTTATATTTCTTGTAGTTGTTACCACGATATGGGTTAAAGCCAGTCATATCTTCCAATGAAAGCGGACGATATACGTCGTTAGTCCACTCACTAACATTACCAGCCATGTGGTATAAACCAAAATCATTTGGCAAATATCTAACATCTTTTACCAAAGTAGTATAAAGAGCACCATCGTTTAAGTTACCAGCAATACCCGCTCCGTCGCCTCTACCACGAGTGTAGTTAGCATACATTTTACCGCGAGTTTTTTCAGTATCACCTCTACGAAGAGTTAATCCATTCCAAGGATAAATACGCTTAACATCGATATTTTCGTTGAACCCAGCTGATTTGTATGCACCTGCTGCATATTCCCACTCAGCTTCTGTTGGTAGACGGTAGCTAGGTAATAAAATACCATCTTCCATGCGAACCGAACGTGTTTTTGCACCTGGTGCATAGTCACGTAATTCTTTCTTTACACTTGGAGTGTATAAACCTAACAAATAAGCTTCAGTATTGAAGTTCTCAGGACCAGTTTGT
>JAKRSG010000295.1 GCA_022402405.1 Bacteroidia bacterium
TATCTGTTGGTATTGTAGTAGTAGTTGCCTGACTAGGGAAGAAGTTAGCGATAGGCGGCAGAACAGGGCCAGAACCCGGGCCGCCTGCGTATTCCCATATTTCTATCTCTCTAAAATTAACATTAGATTGCTGTCCGGTTGGACCGCAAACAAAACCAGTAATGCGCAATCGGGTGGATGTTAATAGAGTTGGTAGGATAATATCATTATCGCACAGAGCTTGGCTAAGCCCAGAGAACGTATGATGATTTACCCAAGCACTACCATTCCAACGTTGAATAATACCACCTGCTAAAAAACGACCTGTGGTTTGTGCATGATTAATCACAATTTTTCCAATGGTTTTAGGAGATGTCCATTGCCATTCCATCCATTCAGTACCATCTGGTGGTGTGGCTGTCCAAACGAATGCCAACTGAGTACCACAAGTTCCATAAACGTTGTCGTTTATCTGATTCCAATTCCAAGGTGCTTGTCCGCCTCCAAAGGCGCTTACAGTGGCACTAGGAGCAATGTTTGCGATTTGTGCATGAGCTTTAAAATGGAGAGATAAAAGCAATAGAAATGAAGCAATCGAAAGCTTAAAGCCTATCGAACTTCGATTAAACAATTGTAAATTTTTTCTCATGTTAGTTTTGATTTGTATAGCTAAAGTAAATATATACAATTAAAAATCAAAGTAATAATTAAGAAATGATGAAAAATAAGAAAAAATTAAGAATCCTTAATCATTGTTTAATTTTGTTTTAATTTCTGTTTAAGGGTAATTTCAAAACAAATTATTTAAACGCTATTAGACAAAAAGACATTGGTTCAGCTTTTAAATAGATTTGATTAAATGGATTACTTGTAGATTTTAAATTAAAAGAAGTTCAAACTTTTTGGCTAGAAGTAGGGGTTTTAATGATATTGTTAGTAGGTTTGCCTTCGAATTAAATTCATGACATTAAAAAAATATATCAATCTATTTGACTTTAAGCAAAAAGTAGATTACAAAATTGAGGTTTTAGCAGGGCTAACAGTTGCTATGACTATGATTCCAGAGTCATTGTCGTTTGCCTTATTAGCGGGTTTACCGCCATTAGTTGGATTATATGGAGCTTTTATTATGGGCATTATAACAGCCATTTTTGGTGGGAGGCCTGGGTTAATCTCTGGTGGTGCAGGGGCCACTGTTATTGTGTTAATTGCCTTAATGAAATCTCACGGTTTAGAGTATGTATTTGCTGCCATTGCCTTAGCAGGATTTATACAAATTATGGTGGGCTTATTTAAATTAGGAAAGTTTATACGATTGGTGCCACAGCCTGTAATGTATGGTTTTGTAAATGGCCTAGCTATCATCATTTTTTTATCGCAAATAGAGCAATTTAAGCAAGTAGTAAATGGAAATAGTACATGGTTATCAGGAACTCCATTATTAATTATGGCAGGTTTGGTATGTTTAACTATTGCGATTATCTTGTTTTTTCCAAAAATTACTCAAAAAATTCCAGCATCTTTAGTGGCTATAATTATAGTTTTTTTGCTGGTTATAGTATTTAATATAGATACTAAACAAGTGGTAGATATTGCATCGGTTAGTGGCAATTTACCACCGTTTCATATACCTGAAGTTCCTTTTACTTGGCAAACTCTTGAGGTAATTCTGCCTTATGGTTTTATTATGGCCTCAGTTGGCTTAACAGAAGGATTGCTTACGTTAAATTTGGTTGATGAAATAACAGGTACTCGAGGCAATAGTAATCGCGAATGTTTGGCTCAAGGTGCTGCAAATATTGCCAATGGTTTTTTCTATGGCATGGGAGGTTGCCCTATGATAGCTCAAACATTGGTTAACTTATCATCGGGTTCTAGGGCGCGATTATCTGGAATTGTTGCTGCATTAACCATCTTAACCATCATTTTAATTGGTGCACCAATTATAGAATTAGTGCCCATTGCAGCCTTAACAGGTGTAATGATTATGGTGGCCATTGGTACTTTTGAATGGTCAAGTTTTAGAGCATTTACCAAAATGCCCAAATCGGATATTTTTGTTATGGTAATGGTAACCTTGGTAACAATTATACTGCACAATTTGGCGCTTGCGGTTTTTATTGGAGTTATCATTGCGGCATTGGTGTTTGCTTGGGATAATGCTAAACGAATAAGAGCAAGAAAATCGGTAGATAAAAATGGAGTTAAACATTACGAGATTTATGGTCCGCTTTTTTTTGGTTCGGTAGCGGCCTTTAATGAAAAATTTGATGTGCTAAACGACCCCAATGAAGTGGTTATAGATTTTGCAGAAAGCAGAGTAGTGGATATGTCGGCCATTGATGCTTTAAATAAACTAACAGAACGTTACCATAAGCTGGGCAAGAAAATACACTTAAAGCATTTAAGCGAAGATTGCCGTCAGCTGCTAAAAAATGCAGAGGATATCATAGATGTAAATGTTATGGAGGATCCAACTTATCCCGTAATGCTAAAAAATTAATGGGTTCAGACCGAAAAAAAAGAAACATTATTTTTAACGAAAAACATGATTAAAAATTAGATATTTGCCAAAAAATAAAGGCATGTTAGCATTACAATATCTCAGAGAGAATACAGCAGAGGCAAAGGAAAGAATTAGCAAAAGGAATCCGAAATTTATAGAAGTTATAGATTCTGTTTTGGCGATAGATGAGGAGAATAGAAAGGCTAAATCTGAGATGGAAAAAAATCAATCGGAGGCCAATGCGTTGGCCAAAAAGATTGGTGAGTTAATGAAAGCTGGAAATAGGGCAGAGGCAGAGGAATTAAAGGCGCAAACGGCTCAGTTGAAGGAAGCTGGAAAGGGATTAGAAGAGCGCTCTAAACAATTAGAACAAGAGCTATATGAGGTTCTAGTAACCTTGCCAAACACTCCGCATGAGTCGGTGCCGGTTGGACAAACAGCGGAGGATAATTATACGGTTTTTCAGCACGGTGAGATTCCGAAATTACATGAAGAAGCGGTTCCTCATTGGGATTTGATAAAGAAATATGACCTAATAGATTTTGAGTTAGGAGCTAAAATTTCGGGAGCGGGATTTCCAGTATACAAAGGCAAAGGGGCTCGTTTGCAGCGTGCCATGATTAATTTCTTTTTAGACGAAGCCATTGCGGCAGGATATCAGGAAGTTATGCCTCCATTGTTGGTAAATGCAGATAGTGGGTTTGGTACCGGACAGTTACCTGATAAAGAAGGGCAGATGTATCATGCCACGGCAGATGATTTGTATTTAATTCCAACTGCAGAGGTGCCAATTACCAATATTTACAGAGATGTAATTTTAAAAGAAGAAGATTTGCCTATAAAAAATGTAGGTTATACTCCGTGTTTTAGAAGAGAAGCAGGTGCTTGGGGTGCACATGTACGCGGGCTGAACCGATTACATCAATTCGACAAAGTGGAGATTGTTCAAATTGCGCATCCAAACCAATCTTATGCCTTGTTGGATGAAATGGTTATTCATGTAAAGGGCTTATTAGAGAAATTAGAATTGCCATACCGAATCCTTCATTTATGCGGTGGTGATATGGGTTTTACCTCGGCATTAACTTACGATTTTGAAACATACAGCGCCGCGCAAGGCAGGTGGTTAGAAGTTAGTTCTACTTCTAATTTTGAGAGCTTTCAAGCCAATAGATTAAAATGTAGGTTCAAGAATAAAGAAGGCAAAAACCAATTGGTACATACCTTAAATGGTAGTGCTTTGGCCTTGCCTCGTATTTTGGCTACCATTTTAGAAAACAACCAAACACCAGAAGGTATTCGCATTCCAAAAGCATTGGTTCCGTACTGCGGATTTGATATGATTTAAATTGATTACGAATTAGGGATTACGAATTACGTGGGGCGAAATGAGGATTTGTATTACACAGATGCCTCAAAATAAATTCTTTGTTTGTCTTTCATAGATTTTACTCAATACGTTGAGTAAAAACAAGAATTTGCTGTTAATAGCTGAATGCTAGCTATCAACAACCGCGATTAAAGTTGCCAGAATTTGCAGATTTTGTAAAGATAGAAATTCGTCTATGGTCTATGGGCCATGGACTCTTCCTCCTCACTCACCGCTTTCTGCAGCAGAAGTATAATCACAAATCCAATGCTTATGGCGGCATCTGCTATGTTAAATACAGGACGGAAGAACTCAAATTCTTCGCCTGCCCAAAAGGGAAAGTTCTCGGGTATAGTGGTTTGAACCAATGGAAAGTAAAGCATATCAACCACTCGACCATGGAACCAAGTATCGTAGCCAAAATATACGCCATAGAAAACACTGTCAATGATGTTCCCAAGGGCGCCAGATACGATCAAAATCCATCCATAAACATACATGGGTTTGGTGTCTTTTTTTATGAGTGTATGAATGTAATAACCAATCACAGAAACAAACACAATTCTGAATAAGGTTAAAAACACCTTTCCCGTTTTGCCGCCAAACTCCAAACCAAACGCCATTCCGTAGTTCTCTGTAAAATGTAGCTTGAACCAATTGCCAAAAATGGCCAATTCTTCGCCAAGGTAAAAATGGTTTTTTATATAGAGTTTAAAGTATTGGTCGGCAGCCAATATTACTATCAAAAGAAAAACAGGCAGCGAATATTTTTTTAGAGTCATGCTTAATTGGTATCTGATACAAATGTAAAAATTGAATCCTGCTTAACAAGTAAAATTCTTGGCAAAATAGGCACAAAAAAACCTTCGCGGGCTAGGCGAAGGTTTTTTGTGTAAAATTTTATCTTATCTGTACTGCTGAAGCTTAGCTTCCATACTCAAAGTAGTATGTGGCACAGCTCTTAAACGCTCTTTAGAAATGAGTTTACCTGTTACTTTACAAATACCATAGGTTTTGTTCTCTATGCGAACCAATGCATTTTCTAGATTCTCAATAAACTTTCTTTGGCGTGCAGCTAGCTGACTCAAATACTCTTTTTCGGAAGTGGATGCACCATCTTCTAATTTGTTATAAGAACTATCTGTTTCTGCACTGCCGTTAATGCCTGGGTTCGACATTTGCGTAAGAAGGTTGTGTAACTCTTCTCTGGCAACAGATAATTTTTTATTGATTAATTCTCTAAATTCATTCAAATCGTCGTCGCTATAGCGCTTACTGTCTGTTTGAATAGGAGGCAATTCTTCGTGCTTTTCTTCAAAAGCTGGAATTCTTGTGGTGTTTAACACGTTTGTGTCTACATTCTCTTCAACAGGTTTCGTTGCTTTTTTGGCGACTGGTTTTTTAGTTGTTGCCTGACTTTTAGCCTTGTTGGCAGCCTTTTTAACCACTACTTTTTCTGCTTTTTTAGCTACTACTGGCTTGCTAACTGTTTTCTTAACAGCGGCTTTTTTAGCAGCAGGTTTGGTTTGAACCGATGCCACTTTTTTAGCAACAGCCTTTTTAGCAAGCACCTTTTTAGCTGGAGCTTTGCTTGTAGTTGCTTTTTTAGCTACTACCTTTTTTACTGCTACCTTTTTAGCTGCTACTTTTTTAACAGCAGCTTTTTTTGTAGCTACCTTTTTAGTGGCAACTTTCTTTACAACTGCTTTAACTACTTTTTTAGCAACAGCCTTTTTTACCGCGGCTTTAACCACTTTCTTAGGACTTACTTTTTTAGCCACAACCTTTTTAACGGCAGCTTTTTTAGCTACGGTTTTCTTAGCAATTGTTTTCTTGGCAACTGCTTTTTTAGCTACCACTTTTTTGGTGGCTGCTTTTTTTACAACAGCTTTTTTAGCTGGAGCTTTAGTTACTTTTTTTGCCAACGACTTTTTAGGAGCTACCTTTTTAACGGCAGCCTTTTTAACTGCTACTTTTTTGGTTGCCACCTTTTTGGTACTTACTTTTTTGCTAACTACTTTACTAGTTTTTTTAGCCGCAGCCTTTTTCACAGCTGCCTTTTTAGTTGCTACTTTCTTAGGTGCAGTCTTTGCTGCTGCTTTCTTTCCTGCGGTTTTTGTAATTTTTTTAGCCATGGCCTAATTAAATTTTTCTATTTTAACCTGTATTGAAATTTCGTCAATTACCAATTCTGATCCGTCGTTTAGCTCTGTAACTACCTGAATATCGTTTGCCAAAATTTCGCTGCAAATATAGTTTTTGAATTGATTAATAGCACTTTTAATGTAAGGAACTTCAATTATTTTTAATTCCACTCTATCACTAAGGTCTAATCCACTCTCTTTTCTTAGGTTTTGCAACTTGCTAACAATCTCTCTAGCAATACCTTCTGTGGTTAATTCGTCGTTTAAGTGTATGTCTAATGCCACTGTTAAAGCACCTAAATTGGCAACTTTGTAGCCAGTAATTTCTTTAGAAATAATCTCAACATCCGAAATTAAGATTTCTATTTCTTCATTTTCAAGGGTAAGCAGATATTTTCCTGCACTCTCTAAACTCGAAATTTGTTCTTGTGAAAAAGCAGAAATACTCTCTGCTACTTGTTTCATTTTTGAACCTACTTTTTTTCCAAGTGTCTTAAAATTAGGCTTGATAGATTTGTCGATTGCCTCTATAAACTTCAATTCTTTTACGTTTACTTCTGCCAATATCAAATCTTTTACATGCTCTATCTCTCCCTTAATTTTTGGATCAACCACAGGTATTAATATGCTTTGGAGCGGCTGACGAACTTTGATGTTTTCTTTCTTGCGGATAGATAATACCAACGATGAAATCTGCTGTGCATATTCCATTTGAGCCTCTAGCTTTTTGTTTATCCAAGCATGATTGGCTTTAGGGAAATCGCTTAAGTGCACAGATTTTACTTTGTGTTTACCACTTACCTCATTTAAATCGCAGAATAATTGATCGGCAAAAAATGGAGCAAACGGACTCATCAACTGAGAAACTGTTTCCAAACAAGTGTATAGTGTTTGGTAAGCCGCCATTTTATCTTTGCTGTATTCTCCTTTCCAGAATCTTCTTCTACACAAACGAACGTACCAATTGCTCAAGTTTTCGCCTACAAAATCTTGTATACTTCTGGCTGCGGGTGTTGGGTCGTAATCGTTCATCTGAGCTTCCACTTTTAGAACCAAGGAGTTTAGCAAGCTCAGAATCCAACGGTCTATTTCCGGACGTTCCTCTAAAGGCACTTCGGCTTCAGAATAGTTAAAGCCATCTAAATTGGCGTACAAAGCAAAGAAGTTATAAGTGTTGTATAGGGTTCCAAAGAACTTTCTCTGACACTCAGCCACCCCTTCAATATCAAATTTTAAGTTATCCCAAGGATCGCTGTTGCTCAACAAATACCAACGAGTAGCGTCTGCACCATATTGATCTATCGTTTTAAATGGATCAACCACATTGCCCAAACGCTTGCTCATTTTGTTTCCAAACTTATCTAGCACCAATCCGTTTGCAATTACATTTTTGTAGCTAATGCTATCAAATAATAACACCGAAATAGCATGTAAGGTAAAGAACCACCCGCGGGTTTGGTCTACACCTTCTGCTATAAAATCTGCCGGGAAATTATTTTTAAATACCTCTTCGTTTTCAAAAGGCCAGTGCCATTGTGCATAAGGCATGGCTCCACTATCAAACCAAACGTCGATTAAGTCTGCCTCGCGGTACATTTTCTCGCCAGCAGAAGAAACCAATATCACCTGGTCTACATGCGGCTTATGCAAATCTGTAATTTTAAAGCCAGATTCCATAAAGCCAGCAGACACTGATTTCTGAATTTCGCTTTCTAGCTCTTCTATTGAACCAATGCAAATTTCTTCGCTTCCATCTGCTGTTCTCCAAATTGGAAGCGGAGTTCCCCAATACCTCGAGCGAGATAGATTCCAATCCACTAAATTTTCTAACCAATTGCCAAATCTTCCGGTACCAGTATGTTCTGGCTTCCAGTTAATGGTTTTATTTAGTTCTACCAATCTATCTTTAACAGCAGTAGTCTTAATAAACCAGCTTTCTAATGGGTAGTACAAAATTGGCTTATCAGTACGCCAGCAATGCGGATACGTATGCTCGTACTTCTCAATTTTAAATGCTTTATTTTCTATCTTTAACTT
>JAKRSG010000296.1 GCA_022402405.1 Bacteroidia bacterium
TAAAGAAACTCCTTGGTACGAAACAACCTTTAACCCCATTGTAAACGCAAAGGGAGAGGTAGATGGAGTGGCCATTTATTCTCAGGATGTAACGGAAAAGAAAAAAATAGAACAAGATTTACTAAAAGCAAAAAACGAGGCAATTGCTGCGGCTCAAACAAAGTCAGAATTTCTTTCTAATATGAGTCATGAAATACGGACTCCAATGAACGCCATTATTGGTTTAACAGAGCTTTTACTCGAAGAAGAGTTTGAAGCACCAATTATGGAAAATATCAAATCTATTAAATACTCTGCCGATAACCTTTTAGTTATTATCAATGATATTCTCGACTTTTCTAAAATAGAAGCAGGAAAGGTAACGTTTGAAAATATCGACTTCAACATCAGACATCGCATGTCGGAGTTGATGAAAACATTTGATCACAGAACCAAAGAAAAAGGCATTGATTTTACCATTAATATAGAAAAACAAGTACCTGAAATAATAAAAGGTGATCCATTTAGGTTGAACCAAATATTATTTAATTTAGTTGGCAATGCAATCAAATTTACCTCTGAGGGAAGTATCATAGTTTCGGTAAAAATTGGCACCAAAAATGAGCACCAAATTAGTCTCAAATTTGCTGTTTCAGATAGTGGAATTGGAATTCCAATAAGTCAGCAATCTAAAATATTCGAAAGTTTTACCCAAGCTAATACGGATACCACCAGAAAATATGGCGGAACAGGATTAGGACTCGCCATTACTAAAAATTTGGTTCAGCTACAGAATGGTACTATTGGGATAGAAAGTGAAGTTGGAAAAGGCACAACCTTTACCGTGGAGATTCCATATTATATTGGAGAAAGAAAGAACATAGAAGAAAACAATAAAAAAAGTGATGAATTGGCAGATTTATCTTCATTAAATATTTTATTAGTAGAAGATAATATCATGAATCAATTCGTAGCTAAGCAGTTTTTCAAAAAGTGGAAAAATGAACTTATAATTGCTAATCATGGAGCAGAAGCTATAACGATATTAGCAGCAAGAGAAGATATTGACGTAGTTCTTATGGATCTTCAAATGCCTGAGATGAGTGGATTTGAGGCAGCAGCTGTTATTAGAGCTACAAATAGTATTGTTAAAAACCCATCCATTCCAATTATTGCTTTGTCTGCAGATGCTTTCTTAGAAACTCGCAGAAAAGTAATTGAAGCAGGAATGAACGACTATGTTACCAAACCATTTAAACCAGAAGAACTGTACAGTAAAATTTTAAAATACACCCAAAAAGTGAGCATTTCGGAATGAGTATTTTCTATAAACCAGAAGAAATAAGTCTTGAAGCCCTAAATAATAGAGGCAAAAACACCATGGCAGAATGGTTAGGAATAGAATTCTGTGAAATAGGTGATGATTATTTAGTTGCTAAAATGCCTGTAGACCACAGAACGGTTCAGCCCTTAGGAGTTGTTAATGGAGGAGCCTTTTGTGCACTTGCAGAAACAGTTGGAAGCATGGCTGCCAACTTATGTTTAGACCGTTCCAAATTTGTAGCATTAGGATTAGATATTAATGCCAATCACCTTAAAAGTGCCAATAAAGATTTTGTATATGGAACCACACGTGCTTTTCATGTGGGTAAAAGCACACAGGTATGGGAAATAAAAATAACAGACTCTGAAGGAAAACTATGCTGCATAAGCAGATTAACCATGGCAATTGTACCTTTGTTGCCTAATGGAAAATAATTCTTCGAACGCATTTGCCTTGTTTAAACTACCCAATTCAAAAAACATAAATTGGGTAAATGGAATTTGTACTTCTGAGTTCAAATCCATTAAAGATATACCCAATAACACATTTGTTATTTCTTCTTTTAATAGCAGCGATTTAGCATATTATTTTCCTTTTCAAAAAGTTAATGAATTTCATAACGAATCTTTAACCCAATTAATTGATGTTATAGATTCAAAGGTGAATTTTAACTTTAAAACAAGTGGTGAAGAATCTTATATTAAGCTTGTTTCAAATGCAGTTAATACGCTTAGAACTCATCCAAACTCATTTAAAAAAGTAGTGTTAGCTAACACTAAAACTATTGAAAAAACTGGTTTTGAACCCATTTCTTTTTTTAAAAAATTAGCAGAATATTACCCTTCCGCATTTGTGTATTGCGCCTTCACTCCAGCCAGCGGATGGTGGATTGGCGCTAGTCCTGAAACGTTAATTACAAGTCACCAAAATCAATATACCAGCATAGCATTAGCAGGAACTTTACCACCAAATGCCCAAAGAAGTTTTAACGACAAGGAAATTGAAGAACAACATTTAGTAGAATTATTTATTGAAGAGAAGTTAAAAGAAGCCAAACTATCTTTTCTGAAAAACGGACCAGAAGCCTTTGCCACCGGTCACCTAACTCACCTTAAAACGAGTTATGTTTTCGGTTCGAACCAAAACCAAGAGGAAATTTTAGATTTACTAAAAATAATAAACCCTACACCAGCAGTAGCCGGATTGCCTGCAGAGAAAGCTTTAGCATTTATTAAAGAATATGAAGGCATATCTAGAGAGTTTTATGCGGGATTTATAGGCATAAAGCAACAAGATAATCTGCAATTATTTGTAAATCTTCGATGTTTACATTGGCAAAAACCACACATTACTCTTTTTGCAGGTGCTGGTATTACAGAAGATTCCGACCCCAAGAGCGAATGGGAAGAAACTCAGCACAAAATGAATACCCTTGAAAAGTTTCTTTTTACTATTTTCGCAAGCGGCATTTTATTTTATGGCCAAATTATTTGATTAGCATGTTTGATAGAGAGAGACCAAGTTTTGAAGATAGCAATAATGTTACAGTTAAGAGATGCTTCTTCGCCTATGAGTGGGCAAAATCGTTTTTAACAGGAAAAGAAACTGCAGATATTGGCTGCGCTGATGGCTATGGAACGCAATACTTGGCCGATTTTACAAAAAATACAGTTGGTGTAGATTATAGCGAAACAACTATTGCAGAAGCCAGAAAAAAGTATGGCTCTAAAATGAATTTAAGTTTTGTTTCTGGCAAGGTTCCTCCTATTCCTTTAGAATCTGAAAGTAAAGAGGTAGTTACTGCTTTTCAGTTTATAGAACACATAGAATCAAGAAAAGCTTTTATGCAAGATGTAAAGCGTGTATTAAAGCCGGGTGGTGTTTTTCTATGCACCACTCCAAATGCTAAAATGAGCATCGCACGTAACCCTTTTCATGTGCACGAATATAGCTTCGATGAAATGCGTAAAGAAGCTTCGGAAGTGTTTGATAGTATCGAACTTTGGGGCGTACAAGGAAATGAAAAAGTGAATACGTATTACGAAGAAAATGCTCGTTGGGCCAAGAAAATATTACGCTTAGACCCATTAGGCCTACACAAAATAATTCCTGCATCTTGGTTAGTTACCCCTTACAACTTTTTAACCAGTATGATGAGAAAAGACCTTAAAGAAAAAAACGCTGATACTCTAAGAATAGAGACCAGCGATTTTTTCTTAACTCAAGATAAATTAGATTTTACTTGGGATATCGTTTTAATAGGACGCAAAAACTAATGTTTAATTAGTTTTTGCGTTACTTGATTTGAGGCGTTTCTTAACTGTAAGAAATAAATTCCTGCTGGCACATCGTCCATTTTTACTTCTATACTTTCTGTTAGTTCAAAACTCTTTATTTGAGCTCCCATAACATTGAATAATTTAGCTTCTACTTTTCCATTTGGTTCAAGCCATTTTATAATAAGGTTTTGACTAAACGGATTTGGATAAACTTGTAGTTTCTTTAATGCCTCTAACTCCTTTAAGCTGTTTGTCATGTCTAACATAAAATAGTCGGATGTATCTGATACATTTGAGTTTTTATCCTTAACCCTTACTATTCCAAAAGGATTGGTAAACGGACTAACAGCCATAACAGAAAACGAGTCTTTGGAAGCCAAATGAGTTCCACCACTAAACCATGTTTGCATAGAATCTAAACTTATAAAAACTTCTACAGAGTCTATATCTTGACTCATCCAGCTTATTAATAATCTTTTCCCAATGCCCCATGTATCAGATGATAGTGGACTAGTTACAGTAATTTGGGGTTGAGTTGGCGTAGAATCTGGCACATAACTCATATTTCTGAAATTAATTCTATTCACCCATTCAGGGAAATCTATAAATGGATTTCTGTTTCCTTGCGTTTGGGCTACAAACTCATTACGTGCAATTTCTAGGTCATCTGGCGGATCCATTTGATGCCATTGTTTTAACAAATCTAAATTTTGTTGTGAAGGAATAGACCAATTTAAACCATTAATTCCATGGTAACAAGTTGCCATATAAAACAAGGCACGGGCTATATCTCCTTTTTGTTCTGGGCGAGGCTCGTATGCAGTTCTATTAGCACTATCTCTTCCAAGAACACCAAAGCCTGTTGGGGCGGTATAGGTAGCAGTTACAACCTCATCAAAAGGGTTATTGCTTCTTCTGCTATTGGCATTTGCTTGGTGAGCAGGAAATAAATTGTGTAAGTCGTTAAACTCTGGCAATTCTTTGCTAGTTCCAGGTGCATTTGGCCAATCTGGATTTCCCATATTACTTGGCATCCAACTTTGAGGCCATGTGTGTTCACGCGTTAAAACCGCACCATTATTTCCAGCAGCCCATAAAAATGGTTCATCGTATAAAAACTGATGATTGGTATACACACAGGTAACAACCTTTTTGCCGTTTGTAGTATCGCGTGTTAACCACGGATTCACCATTCTAGAAATATAGTTGCTGTAATAAATCGTGTCGTGTGGATTAATTCGAGCACTTAAACTTGTTACAAAATTGGACTCTCTTGGGTTAATTCCTGCATAATAGCTTCCAGGTGTTCTGCCACTTGTAGTTACACTTCCCAATTGAACATTAGTGGTGCGGTAGTTTTCAAATCCGGCCGGACCATTAAACGTAAAACAAGCATAGTGATAGGTTTTATTTGCCAACACATAAGTTGGTCTATAACTCATTAAGGTATCAGAAACATATTCTATTTGGGCTGAACCAATAAAGTCGCCCTTTTTATATGTAATACCATCAATAGGTGATTCGCTAACGGCTGAACCCAACTTCTTGAGTATTATAAAACGCTCAGGTTTTTGTCCGGTATAAGCAGCATTAACAGTATATCCATACGATTTTACATCAGAAAAGGTTAAGCTATTTACATAGCCACTTGGTTCAGTTGCCACATTTCCACCGATGCCATATAAATCTAAAACAAACGGATTTTTTAAAGAGTCGTTTGAATATATTTTCATCATCGCTTTTCTAGACCCATTAGTGCTTGCACTAAATTGTAAGGTAACATTAGAGCTCGAATTCGCGTTCACAGAAAGTGGCAATCCTGTTACAGAATAATCACTTGCGGCATCTCCGGTAAACACAATGCTATCTATAGTTAAGGTTTGAACCGACCCTTTATTCTGCATAGAAAATACAGTAGAAGCACTATTTCCAATAATGGTTTGTGCACCATTAACTAAGCTAGAAGCACCTCTTAAAACAGCCAAGTTAGCCTCAGGAGCGGCTGGTGGCGCCAGAATCATAACGCTGTCTACACCCATGTTTCCGGAAATCTTTTGTGCAAAAAGAAACCTTATAAATCTTGAACCATCATTAGGAAAATCTACATATCTTGTAAAACCAGATGGTGAAGTTGTTGTAGAGGATTTATATGTTATTATACGCATACTTGACCAAGTTAATCCGTTAGAACTTTCCTGAATTTCAAATTGTCCACTCCAGGCATTACCAGCGTTTTGAGGGCTTAAATAGTAACTAAGAGGACCTGATTTACCTGAATAATGAATAATAAAATTTTCTCCTGGCAAATCTAATCTACAAGACAGGTCTCCATTAACTGACGCTGAACCTGAAACACCAAAAGCATATGTTAAATTTCCGTTGGTACCAAGATTCATTGTCCAACCGCTAGGTGGCGTTGAAATGCCCGGATTACTGAAATTCCAGCTGGTAGGTAAATTGGTTTGAGCCAAAACGCACAACTGAACAATTAGTAATGAGGCTAAAAAAGAAAACTTTTTCATAAAAACACGATTTATTTAAACCTGCAAGTTAGCCCTTTTAAATCAATTAATTATTGTCAAACTTTAAACAAAAACACTCACTCCATTAGAAGTAACCAAAACCATAATAAAGAAATATCTATTACTTTCATCCCCTTAGCCATTTAACCCTATGAAAGAAGAACTACTCCATTTTTTGTGGCAGCATAAATATTTGCTACAAAAAGAACTATTTACTGTAAAGGCAGAGCCTATACAGATTGTAAAAACCGGACTATTAAACCGAAATGCGGGTCCCGATTTTTTTAATGCCCAGGTAAAGATTGCCGATAAATTATGGGTTGGAAATATTGAAATACATATTAAGAGCAGTGATTGGCTCAAGCATGGCCATCAGCATGATTCTGCTTACCACAATGTAATTCTTCATGTGGTTTGGCAGCACGATACAGAGATATTAGACCCGTATAAAAATCCGTATCCAACATTAGAAATTGCTAGATTAATTCCGCCACAAATTTTAAAGAACTATCAAAAGCTCATGGACTCCAAGAATGACATTCCGTGCAGTAATATATTTAAACCATTGCCTTCTATACTATGGGATAATTGGATAAACCGATTAAGTATAGAGCGATTAAAAAACAAGGTTGAGAACATTGAGTTTTCCTTTCAAAAACTAGGTTTACATTGGGAGGAATTATTGTATCAACAAATTGCCATTGTGTTCGGGCAGAAAACAAACGCAGCTCCATTTGAAGTTTTGAGCAAGGTAATTCCCCACAGACTTATGATAAAATACCAAGCTGACTTACTAGCTTGTCAAGCCTTAATGTTGGGTGGTGCAGGATTTTTAAAAGGAAGATTCACAAATTCATTTAACCACAGTCTTCAATCCGAATTTAATTTTTTAATGAACAAACATCAATTAAAACCACTCGACATTTCTATATGGAAATTTGGCAGAACCCGCCCTGCCAATTTTCCCAGTATAAGAATTGTTCAATTTACCGAATGCATTCGTGCGCATCAAAACCTCTTTCAGAAGCTTATTGGATGTGAGAGAATAGAAGATGTAAAAAGATGTCTACAAATAGAAGGAAACCAAACGATAGATATTGGAGATTTACATCCAAACAACAAAAAATCTTTTGTAGAAAAAGTAGCTCTAAGTGATAATATGCTAAATAGTATTTTAATAAATGCTGTTATTCCTGTATTATTTTTCTTTGGGAAATACACCCAGCAAGAATTCCTCTGCGAGCGCGTATTTGCCTGGCTTCAAGAATTACCTGCAGAAGAAAATCATATTACAAAACAATGGAATAAATTAAAAATAAGTTTTAACTACGCCCATGAAACCCAAGCGATGATTCAATTAAAAAACTATTATTGCAATAAAAATAATTGTTTAGCATGCGCAGTAGGCAATCAGATATTAAAGTTAGAGTAATTTTTCTGAGTTTAGTACTAAGTTTTGGAACCTTATTTAGTTGTTTAGCTCAAGATAAAATTGTTTTTAAAAACAATGTTTCGGGCAAAGTAATAAAGGCTCGTTTAGGCGATCAAATAAGTGTTAGATACAAAGGCTATTTGGGTCAGACAGAAAGCTATAAGCATACGCTAACAGAAATATACGATAGCAGCTTTGTGCTAGGTGTAAATTTTATGGGGCCAGATTTGAGTCAGGCCAAAGAAATACAATACAAAGATATCATTGCCTTTAGAAGAATGAGTCTTGGAAGGGTATTTTTAAAATCAACTTTAAGCTTAGGTTCAGCCGTGGCAACCATTATTGTTTTGGATAGACTTTACAAAGAGCAAAGTTTAAGTTTTGGACAAAGAATTGGGGTTTCGTTGGGAGTGGGCTTGGGAGTAAATATATTGATTAACGCCATTTTATCCGAAAAACCAAAATATCAGGTAAAAGATGGATGGGAA
>JAKRSG010000297.1 GCA_022402405.1 Bacteroidia bacterium
GATTCGAATGAATTTAAATTTGGTATATGGAAGCGGTTTACCATTTGGTGTTCCAGATAGAAATAGATACAACGACGTAAACAGAATGCCAAGCTATCGTCGCGTAGATATCGGCTTGAACCGAGTGTTAATTTCAGAGGAAACAAAAAATAGAGATAATATTTGGAAACGTAGTTTTAAATCTGCTTGGGTGGGAATTGAAATCTTTAATTTATTAGGCATAAATAATACCATAAGTTATATATGGATTGAGGATGTAAGTGCCAATAGATACGCAGTTCCTAATTATTTAACCAACAGAAGAATTAATTTAAGACTCCTTCTAAAGTTCTAGGTTCATGCAAGAAAATAAAGCATCAGCATCGTTTAATTGGGGTTTGTTAGGGAAGATTTTTTCGTTAGCATTGCCATATAGAACCCGATTTATAACAGCCATTATTCTTACGTTAAGCATGGCGGTGCTTGGCCCTCTTAGACCCTATCTCATTCAACATACACTAGACACTTACGTGTCCAAATCTGACTCTCAAGGCCTATTAAATTTTAGCATACTTTTGTTGTTTTTACTCATACTTCAATCAGTTATACAATGGTGGAGTACCCTATTAGCTAACTTTTTGGGTCAGCAAATAATTTATGATTTACGAAATAAAGTTTACAAACATTTGCTATCTCTTCGTATGCGTTATTTCGATCAAACGCCAGTTGGTACTTTGGTTACAAGAAGTATAAGCGATATAGAAACTATTAGCGAAGTTTTTAGTGAAGGCATGATAAACATTGCAGGCGATATATTACAAATTATCGTATTGCTGGTATTGATGTTTGGAACACATGTAAAACTATCATTGGTTTGCTTGTCGGTATTACCACTATTATTCTACAGTGGATATTTGTTTAAAGAAAAAATAAAAAGCAGTTTCGAGGAAGTAAGAAACCAAGTAGCAGTGCTCAACACGTTTGTACAAGAGCACTTAAGCGGAATGTCATTGGTGCAGTTATTTAATAGAGAAGACCAAGAGTTTACCAAGTTTAAAGAGATTAATGCTAAGCACCAAGATGCTCATATCAGAAGTGTATTTTATTACTCTGTTTTCTTTCCAGTTGTAGAAGTATTATCTGCCATTTCTATTGGATTATTGGTTTGGTATGGAGCTAAAGGAGTTTTGGCGGAGGAAATATCCCTCGGAGTTTTGGTAGCTTTTATATTGTATATCAATTTATTTTTCAGACCTATCAGACAATTAGCAGATAGGTTTAATAATCTGCAAATGGGCATGATTGCCGGAGCTAGAATTTTTGAGCTCTTGGCAAACCAAGAACCAAAAGAAATAGAGGGAAAAGAGGTGCTAAAACAAACACTTGGAAAAATCGAGTTTAAAGAAGTATGCTTTTCTTATGTTCCAGACCAACCTGTTTTAAAGAACATAAACTTTTTGGTTCAGCCCGGAAAAACCATTGCTTTGGTTGGAAAAACAGGAGCCGGAAAATCATCTATCATTCATTTGTTAAGTAGGTTTTATGAACTTCAATCAGGAGAAATTTTACTCGATGGAACACCAATTTCTACCTATACGTTGGCCAGTTTAAGAGGCAAAATAAGTGTGGTTATGCAAGATGTGTTTTTATTTACCGGAAGCATCATAGAAAACATTCAACTATATGATGCTAACATTAGCGAAGAACAAGTTATAAATACTGCTAAATTGTTGGGTGCACACAGCTTTATTGAGGCCATGCCCAATGGTTATCATCAGCAAATAACCGAGCGTGGCGCTAATTTATCTGTTGGTCAGAGGCAATTAATCTCCTTTGTGAGAGCCATTGTTAGCAACCCTTCTATTCTTATTTTAGATGAGGCTACTTCTAGTATAGATCACGAAACGGAAGAGATAATTCAACATGCGATTTTAAAGATGCGCGAAGGTAGAAGCAGTATTGTGGTAGCTCATAGATTAAGCACCATTGCCAATGCAGATGAAATTTTGGTTTTAGAAAAAGGCGAAATAGTAGAACGTGGCACACACAATAGTCTATTACAAAACAGTGGCTACTACAGAAACCTATACGAAAAGCAATTTGCCTAATAGAATTTATTCTATGCTAATTTGATATTTACTCAATAAACCAGCTAAACCAGCGCTAGAAAATCTTGCTTTCTTAACCTTGTTTTGTTCTAAATCTATTTGATAGTTATACGCCGTTCGGAAATCTGTTTTTTCAAGTATGCATGAATCAAATGTTGCATTTAATAAATCACAGCCATCAAAAACAGATTCGCTTATATCGCTCTCAGTAAAATCTACTTCTTGTAAACTAGAACTACTAAACCTTGTTTTCTTAATTTTACATTGGTAAAAAGAGCAGTGATTCAACAAACAATTCTCAAATTTCATGCTTAAGCCAATTGGATTGCATTGACTAAAATTTAAACCCAACAGTTTACAGTCTCTAAATGTGATTTCTCTCAAGGCTGTCTTTTGTAGCTTTGCCATGCTTATATTGCAGTTAACAAACACACAATCACTAAAAATTACACCGCTTAAATCTATCGAACTAAAATCGCAATGAGTAAACTCACATTGCTCATATTCACCTGTTATAAAGGCGTTATCTTGATAATTTTTGTTCTGAAATTGTTGGTCTACAAAATACATATGAGGGTATATAAGGTAGCAAAATAAATAGAATGTTTGCATACATCAAAAAAACTTAACACAATGCCAATTTATAGCTCATGCCAGTCTTCAAAAAACCTTATATTCGCTCCCATAAAAATTTAACATTATGAACTTAAACGGAAAAACAGTTCTTGTTACCGGCGCCTCTAGAGGTATTGGTAAAGGAATAGCATTAACCCTTGCCCAAGCAGGAGCTAATATTGCTTTTACATTTGTAAGCTCAGTAGAAAAAGCTAAAATTTTTGAAGATGAATTAAATGCTTTAGGTATTAAAGCCAAAGGTTACCAAAGTAATGCCGCTGCATTTGAGGAAGCAGAAAAGTTGGTAGACGAAATCATGAAAGATTTTGGTGCTTTAGATGTGCTTGTAAATAATGCTGGTATAACAAAAGATACTTTGCTAATGCGCATGAGCGAACAGCAATGGGATGATGTATTAGATACTAATTTAAAATCGGCATTTGCCATGACAAAAGCTGCCATGAAGCCTATGATGAAAGCAAAAGCTGGTTCCATTATCAATATAACTTCCATCGTTGGTATCACCGGAAATGCTGGTCAGGCCAACTACGCCGCCTCTAAAGCAGGTATGATTGGTTTAACCAAATCAGTTGCTAAAGAATTAGGTTCAAGAAATATTAGATGTAATGCCATTGCACCTGGTTTTATTGAAACAGAAATGACCGAAAGTTTAAGCGAAGAAGTAAGAGCAGAATGGGTTAAAGGCATTCCTTTAAAGCGCGGTGGTAAACCTGAAGATGTAGCTAATTGTGTATTGTTTTTAGCAAGCGATGCCTCTTCATATATCAGCGGACAAACCATTAACGTTTGCGGTGGTATGGTAATGTAAAACTAATTAAGAATGCTTTTTAATTCCCAGTTTCCTGTAGTATATTTTTTTCTAAGCCTGCTGTTAGCAAGCTTTTTCAGCTTCGTATTGTATAAAAGCAATCCCTTAAAGCTAGAAAAAAAATGGATGGAATGGGGCGTTATGAGCATACGTTGGTTCAGCCTATTTATTATTTGTTTCTTATTAATAGAACCTATGGTAAAATGGCTGAACCAACATAAAGAAAAGCCTTTAGTGGTGTTGGCTGTTGATAATAGTGAGTCGATGTTAGCCGGAGATAAAAGCAATTATTTGAAAACTGAATTTGCTGCTCAACTCCAAAATTTGAAAGAAGAATTATCGGATAAATTTAAAATTGCAACCTTTACTTTGGGTAGCCAAACCAAGATTTCTGATAGTCTCTCTTTCCAAGAAAAACAGAGTAAACTATCAGAAGGCCTCACAGAAATTGAAAACTATACTTACCAACAAAATCATGCTGCAACCATCTTATTTAGCGATGGTATGTACAACGAAGGTAGCAATCCAATTTATACTATAAGTAGAACAAGCGCTCCTATTTATACCGTTGGCTTTGGCGATAGCACACAAAGAAAAGATGCGCTTATTAAAAAAGTACTAGCCCCTCAACAAGTATTTGCAGATAATAGCTTCGAAATTGCCATCGACCTTCAAGCGTATTTCTGCTCGCAAGAAACGCTAAAAATAGAGCTAAAAGAAAATGGTAAGCTGCTCTATAGCGGACAAGAAAAAGCTATCGGATCAAAATTTTTCAAGCAACATAAAATTTCCCTAAACAAAGCCAGTGAAGGAATTCACACATACGAAATAAGCATCTCACCTCTAAGCAACGAAGCCTCGTATGCTAATAATAAAGTTAGCGTTCAAATAAACAGCCTCCGAAATAAACAAAAGATTTTATTACTTTACCTAACCCCACACCCAGATATTGGAGCTATACAAAGAACCATAAATCAGCAAAATAATTACCAAGTAGAAGTACTTTCACATTCAGAATTTAAACTAGATAAATTGGGAGAAACCGGACTAGTAATATTGCACCAATTACCCGGAAATAAAGGCGAAGGCGTTCAGCTTATCAATCAGTTTAAAGAAAAGAATGTGCCTTTGTTTTATATTTTGGGTAAGCAAACTGGAATTTCGTTTTTTAACCAAGTTAGCAAACAAAGATTAAGTGCCACCGCCCAAAATCAGAACGAAGCACAAGCATGGGTGAATAGCCAATTTAACTTGTTTCAACTTGATGAAAACATGGCTGAGGCACTCACTAAGTTTAACCCACTATACACTACTTATGGTAATTACCAGCTAAGTATAGATGCTCAAGTATTGCTGAACCAACAAATAGGCTTTGTAAAAACCAATATCCCACTTTTGGCATTTAGTAATCAGTCGGGAGCCAACCAAGCCTTTCTGTTTGGAGAAGGAATATGGCGCTGGTTTCTTCAAGATTACCTTATTCATAACAATCAAGAAATTAGCGGAGGCCTGCTAAACAAGATTATTCAGTGGACACTTGGCAAGAACGATAGAAGCAAGTTTAGGGTTGAACCAAGTAAAAAGATTTTCGATGAAAATGAATCTGTAAATTTTGAAGCAGTATTATTTAACGACCTCTACGAAAAAATAAATACTCCTGATATAAGCCTACAATTAAGCAATGAAAGCGGAAAAGTTTACCCTTATCAATTCTCTAAAAATAACGATGCCTATCAGTTAGAACTGGGTAATTTAAGTCCAGGGAAATACACATACACTGCTGCTGTTAATGGAGGCAACTATCCGATAAAAAAAGGCAGTATAACCGTAAAATCGCTTCAAATAGAGGCCTTGCAAACACAGGCTAATTTTCCGCTTTTACGCTCTATTTCTAATGAAACAAATGCAAAATTTTACTTCCCAACAGAACTTAAACAACTCAAAGAAGAATTGTTAAAACAAGATAATTTTAAAACGATTATTCACGAACAAGAAGAACTCGTCTCTCTTATCCAGTACAAAATTCTGTTCTTCTTAATCGTTTTACTCTTAAGTTTAGAGTGGTTTATCAGGAAATGGCAAGGAATGATTTAAGACCTATTTTGCACAAAATCTTCAATCAAACTTTCTAATTTTTCTACGCGAGCTCTCCACGAATTTTCATAAGCATGCCTCATTCGTTGCTCCAATTTTATAGCGGGATTTTCTTTTAAAGCTAGCTCCAATAAATCTACAAACTGCTCATCGGTATCAGCTAAATATATTACTTCCTTAAAGCTTGAAATATCATTACTAAAATTGGTAGACACAGTAGGAATGCCCGCTGCCAAATATTCGTTTATTTTTAAGGGATAAATACCTTTCGTTAATTCATTGCAGGCATAGGGTATAATGGCTGCTTTTGCATGACATAAATAAGCAGGTAGTTCTTCAATTAATTTGGCTCCTAAAAAATGGAGATTAGCAATAAGGTTCAGCCCGTATTTTTCTAAATCTTCTTTTACATATGTACCCACAAATACTATTTCGTATGCATCAAATTTTTGAGTTATGGCTTTAACCAACTGGTGATTTAATCTTAAATCGCTGTAATGGCCGGTATAAATGATAATGGGCTTTGTAAATTTTTGTAAATCTGCTGGCCTTGGAAAATCACTCATATGAGCTCTTTCAAAGGTATCGTAATCGGCTGCATTAGCCAATAAATGCACCTCTCTCCCACTATCTTGTTGGTGCCTAGCACATAATTGAGTAGAAGTTCCAATGGCTAAATCGCAGGCTTTTACAGCCAATGCTTCGGCCGCAATACCATGGCGGGCAATGTAGGGTTCCTGACTAATCTCGTCTAAAGATTGGTATATATTAGCCAATGGCTGAACCGACACAGACGCAGGAATGGTTGGCAACAACACCGGATGAAAAGAGTTAAAATAAATATACCGTTCTACCTTAAAATCGCGAATAACACGCTCAACAGCCTTTTTTAAAATCCAATTATTGAATGAATTGAGCCATTGATACAATTTTCCCTCGGGCAAAAAATTGAGTGGTAAAGACATGTACGGAGTAACCTGAATAACCTCAACTTTGCCAAGCATAAATTTTTTATAGGGATTAAGCCCAAACAAAACAGCCTTTTTTCTATCTTGAAATTGTGGGTAATTCCAATCGCTTTTTACATCTTTAATACTAAATGGCCTATCAAAATAAAACACCCTTCTTGTTTTAGCCCATTCTTTAGACCAAGCAACCGATACAGATGATAAAGTATAATCTGAACGGGTAAGTCCAAACATAAAAACATCATAAGGCAAGACTGTTTTCATAACTTTTATTTAGCATATTGTTTAATGAGCGATTGCAGGTGAATCACTCGCTTTTCCCAAGAATTCTGAGCCGCTACACGCACCCTATTTTTACCTTTTTGTGGATCGTTTTCTAGCAAAGCTAATTCTACGCCTTCCAAGAATTGTTCATAGTTGCTAGAGATGTAAATTAAATCGGCAAAACTGTCTAAATCCGGACTAAACTTAGTGCTCACCACAGGTTTTCCCATGGCTAAATATTCGTTTAACTTTAATGGATAAACACTCCTGTTTAACTCATTACATAAATATGGAATAATGGTTACATGAGCCATTTTTAAATAACTTGGGATAGCCTCATGTCGCCTATTTCCTAAAATTAATAAATTGGGTATTACATCTAATCTATGTTTAATAATATCCGATTCTTCATATTTACCAACTACAACAACCAAATGAAAAGGAAAATATTCGCAGGTAAGTTTAAGTAATTTATAGTCGATTCTAACCTCACTTAAATACCCGCAAAACATTATAATTTTGGTTGAACCTACATTGTCTAAATCCCTTGGTGGTGGCGACTTAGCATCTCTAATAGAAGAAAACAAATCATAATCTACCGCATTAGGAAAATAATGCATGCGAGGCGACTCATTAAACAATCTTTTAAACTGATTTTTTGAACTTACCAGTACCAAATCTGTTTTAGGCAAGAGCCTGTTTTCGGCTTCAAAACCATGCCTCGACATGTATTTAGACAAACGAATATCCTGAGTTATATAATAAATATTTAAATGGTTGTTTGCTCCTTTAATCTCTAGAGTGGGTAGCAAAACAGGGTTAAAGTAATTTATGTAGATATAATCTTTAATAGCATACTGTTTAGCCATTCGTTTCATGGCCCATTTTACCACCAAACTGTTAAAAGCATTTAACACATTAAATAGCCAACCTTCAGGCAAAAAATTTATAGGTAAAGTTAAGCCAGGTGTGCATACAACAAAGCTAGAAAAACCTGTTTGCACTTCCATAAAAGGATTTTTTCTCAACATTACAGACGATAATCTTTTTCTTAAAGAAAAA
>JAKRSG010000298.1 GCA_022402405.1 Bacteroidia bacterium
AATGTAACTCAAAAAGGTTGGTATAAATGTACTGTTACTACCGCAGCCGGTTGTGTGGCTGTTGATAGCACCTATGCAGCATTTGGTGAGGGAAGAATTGCACAAAACGACACTAGCGTATGCCCTGGTGCCATCATTGAACTAAGTGCATTACCTCGTTATGATTGCTCTCCATCTGGCGCCCCAGTTAAAAGAACAGTAAACGCTAATGATAATGTAGGCCCAGATTTCGAATATCTAGATTCGTTTAATGGTCACCACTATTATAAAATTAAAAATAGTAGCAATTGGTCGAGCGCAGAAAGTAAAGCCATTGCTGCTGGTGGGTACCTTGCTGTAATAAACGACAATTTAGAAAATGATTTCATTTCAAATATCGCAAGTCTCTCTGGCCAAAATTTATGGTTAGGCTTATATAAAAACGCCGGTTTGAACCAAAGCTTTAAATGGGTAAATTGTGATGAATTCGTTTTCCAAAATTGGACTGCATCAGCCTTAACTCAACTTACAGATACAAGCAAACGTCATGCTTACATGATAAAGAAGAATTGTCCTGAAGGTGGTTTTTGGAATGTTACCAATCAAAACAGTTCCCTGAGCGACACCTGCGAAAACAACTTCTTTGGATTAGTTGAATTTGATGAATCTACCAATATTTCATATTTATGGAGCAATGGAGATACTACTGTTACTACTACATATACCGCTGCTGCTAGTGGCAATGAAAATGTAACTATTAAACAAAAGGGTGCTACCTGCGTGGCCAATATTGCCATAAATGTTATAGATGCTAATGATCTTATTTTAGGAGCAGTAAACGATACGATAGCAGAATGTAAAGCCAGTTTTATCAGAGTTTCGGCTAAGCCTGGCATGACATCCTATTCATGGAATACCGGCAGTTCAAATTCATTTATTTTTGTTACCAGTTCAGGCGCCAATAGATGGTACAAAGTTACTGCAGTAACTCCAGAAGGTTGCACTGGTGTAGATAGCGTTTTTGTAAACTTATATAATACTAATATTCTAACTCCAGATACCACAGTTTGTGCTGGTTCAACCATAGATTTAAGAGGACCATTACCACCATTCGAATATAAATCAGATTTCTCTCAAGACTTCTCTGCCATACCTGCAGTATTCCCTGGATGGAATTCAACCAAAGCCATTTTATATAACGGTTCAAGAGTGCATGGCCCGTTTGGTAATGATTCTATTTTTTATACTGAACCCATTAGTACACAACACGATTCTATCAGAGTTACTTTTGATTTATACATACATGATACTTGGGAAGGAAATTGCTCAACAGTTGGTCAGGATAGATTTAGGTTCAAAAATGAAAATACTAATCTTTTAAATACTACATTCTCAAATACTGCTAGCTGTACACAAAGTTATAATGGAACAGATGTTTCTGGAAATTACCCCGCTTTTTCTGGAGCTAGCTCAACTGGCCTTCCAAGAAGATGCGATATTACTGGAACTACCACTAAATATACAATTACCAAGACATTCAGACATACAAGCCCTACCTTAAATTTATCGTTTGTGGGTGAATTAACAGATACCGTTGATAATACCAATTTATGTAATGAAAGCTGGAGTATAGACAATATTGTTATTGAAGTTAGACGACCAGGAAACTTAGAATGGTCTACTGGAGATTCGGCTCAGATTATAACAGTAACACCTACAGATCCAGTAACAGAGTATTGGGTGAAGGTGCCATTTGGAAATACATTTTGTTATGATACTGTTACTGTAACCACTACTTCAGGGAAATTAGATTCAGATTTAATAACCAGCGATACGCTCAAACTTTGTGGCGCTCCAGGAACTTTATCTTTTATTAATATGCCGAATGGCTTTCAATTATATAATTGGAGCACTGGCGCTCAAA
Source organism: Bacteroidia bacterium (assembly GCA_022402405.1). Lineage (GTDB taxonomy): Bacteria > Bacteroidota > Bacteroidia > UKL13-3 > UKL13-3 > B1. Next base: position 1,904 of record JAKRSG010000298.1, read on the forward strand.
CAAGAATTGCAGAAGTGTTTAATGAAGGTTGGTACACTGGATGGGCAGCAACTATTACTCCTATTACTGGTTGTTACAATTGGGATAGTGTATATGTTACCAGAGGTGGATATACCATAGAGCCAAATACAGATACCGTTATTTGCTATGGTTCTCCTTTTACATTAAAGCTAAACCTAAAAGACAATTGCAACCCATTTGGAGCACCTGCAAAGGTAGTTAGAAACCCCGGTGATCCAATTCCAGGCTATACTTACTTGGGAGAATACAGAGGTCATCAATATTACAAAGCAGATGTAAATAGTTCATGGTCGGTTGCCGCCCAAAATGCTTTGGCTGCTGGCGGACATTTAGCTGCCATTAACGATACAAGTGAACAAAATTTCATAACAGATATGGTATCTGATAATGTATGGATAGGTGCGTTTTTAGGTCCAAACGGATACCATATATGGATGAATTGTGATAGTATTACTTATAACAATTACTCCCCAGGAATGCCTTTACCAAGCCCGGATGACTATACATTTATTGTAGGCGAAGCTTGTGCCAATGGAAATTCATGGGAAACAAACCAAGACGACGATCAATCAAACAACGACGTATGTAAGCGTAATATATTTGGTTTATTAGAGATAGCTCCAACAGATTACAAATACGATTGGTGGTTAAATGGTGTTTCAACATTCAATACCGACTCTATAACCATATACCCAACAGAAAGAACAAGGGTAACAGCTTTGGTTCAAAAATTTGAGGGAGCTCCTAATTGTGGTGCTGGTAAGGCGGTTATTATTGACTTAATTGATGAAGGCTTTGGAATTATTTTGGATAGTGTTTCTAAGATTAGTTGTGAAGGCGATACGGTAATGATTGAAGCTAAACCAGGTTATTCAAATTATGCCTGGGATAATGGAGAAACCACTCAAATTGCTGTTTATAGTAATAAGATTGGTTGGGCTTATTGTTCTTATGATAATGGAACTTGTGTGTTCACAGATAGTATTTACCTTAATGTGCCTGGTAAATTAACTGCCACTCCTACTATTACAAACATTACTTGTTTTGGTTCAGACGATGGAATAGGAAATGCCACAACCATTAATGGAACTCCTCCTTTCTTGGTAACTTGGTTGCACAATGGCTCAAACATTATTACTCAAACAGGATTGGCAGCAGGAGTTTATTATTACACTGTAACAGACTCGAATAACTGTTTTGTAATGGATAGTGTTACCATAACCAATCCAGATAGTGCCTTGCAAGTTGACTTAAATCTTGTAACTCCAGTGAGATGTTTTGGATTTGATAGTGCAGTTATTGCCCCAATGGTGCTTGGTGGAGAAAGACCATATGTTGGTAATTGGATTGGATTTACAGCTACTGATACTTTGTATTATGTTGGTGCAGGAACTCATACCTATAGCCTTACAGATGCTAGAGGTTGTACCATAACCAAAGACATTGTAGTTTCTGAACCAAGAAAACTGAGTGTTTTTGCAACCATAAAACAACAGATATTTTGCCCAGAAGACTCTAATGGAATAGTTTACTTTAATGGAGATGGTGGTGTAGGCCCTTATCAATATGTTTGGAATTTTAGACCAGTTGCCGGAGATACTGCCTATAATATTTATAATGGTTTATCTTATGCTTATATAGTAGATCAAAATTTCTGTTTTGATTCGGTTGCTATTAATATGACAGCATCTAATCCTGGTGGTAACTGCGGTGTAGTTGTTTCGGAAGGATTTACTCCAAATGGGGATGGCATCAATGATTTTCTATTTATCCGTGGAATAAGTGAATTCCCAGACAATGAACTCAAAATTTTTAACCGTTGGGGTGAAACCATTTTTGAAGCTACCAACTACAAAAATGATTGGGATGGTAAAATCAACAAGAATACTTTGCTTAATGATGCAAGCGGTATAGTTCCAAATGATACATATTTCTATATCCTAAAAACGAAAGCAAACAATAAAACATACAGTGGATATATTTATATCACTAAATAATAATTAGAAAAAAATGAAACTCAATAAATTTATAGCATTACTTGCCATATTAGTATGGCAAATGGAAGCAAAGGCTCAATTGAGTAGCGGAAACGAGCAGTTTATATTCAACCCAGTAAACATAAATCCATCAGTTGCGGGAATGCATCACAATCAAATTAAACTAGGATTTGATGCACGTTGGGTAGGGCTCGATGGAGCTCCTCAAACGGGGTTTTTGAATTTTGATAAAATGTTTAATCAAAATACGGGTTGGAATGTTGCTGTAATGTCAGACAGAATTGGCCCTATAAGTACCATAGCCATTGCCAATGCCTTTGCTTTTCATATAAATGTTACAGAGGCCAGCAAACTTTCATTTGGATTAAAACACCACCTTACTCATAGCTCATTAAACCTTAATAATAACAGAATTTTCGACCCAAATGATCCTGCCTTAACTATGGATAGAAATGGGATTCCGGTAAATAATTTTGATGCTTCTATTGCATACTCAAATTCAGATAGATTTTTTGTGGGTGTAAGTTATCGCAATTTAATTGCACAACCTAGATTTAGGTTTGTTCAATCTAATGTTGAACCTATTTTAAGCGCTCAAGGTTGGTATAGACAAGAGTTTGGTGGCGATGCAGCCTTGGAAGCATTTGCCGTTATTTCTTCTAGTACCAATCAGCCTCTAAATGCACAGATTGGTGCCATGGGAACTTTTCAAAACAAAGTAGGTTTAGGTTTAAACTTCTCTCCTGTTCACCAAATAGGAATATTTGCCTATTTAAAACTAACAGAAAAGTTTAATGTGTTTTATAACTACAATATGCCTATTTCAGATATTGCACAGGCAAGTAAGCAATCCCATGGGATTGGATTAAGCTACAGAATAGGAAATGAAAGCTTGAAAGGTAATAGCTTCTTCTTACAGCCAACTAATGAGAGCTCTCGTACTAGGATGTTTTAATTAATTACGAATTACGGATTACGAATCACTGCTGTCCGAGATAATGTCTGAGATTCTTCGCTGACGCTCAGAATGACCCGTTACTCGCTTGTTTTAAAAGGCATGGGGCTTGGAGGCAGCGAAGCTGCCTCCAAGCCCCATGCCTTTTAGCTATAAAATGTTGTCATCCAGAGCGTAACGAAGTGGAGCGAAGGATCTTCATTCTTGTAGTAGGATTTTACCGGACAGCAGTTATTACGGATTACGAATTTTGAGCGATAGCGAAATCCCGCCACCGCGAGAACGAATTACGAATTGAACCTTAGGCTATTTTATAACTGCAGAATGACTATATTTGCAGCCATTTTATGATAGCACTTACAAATATAGGATTTGAGTTCGGTGGTAGATTTTTATACAGAAATGCCAACTGGCATATCAAACCCAATGAACGCATAGGTTTAATTGGATTAAACGGTACTGGTAAATCTACTTTACTTAGAATCATTACCGGCGAATATAGCCTTACTGAAGGCACAATGTCGAAACCGCGTGATTTAACGATTGGCTTTTTTAATCAGGATCAATTAAGCTTCGATAGCGATGATAGCATCATAAATGTTGCCTTAACAGCCTTCGAAAGACAACTCCAATTAGAGAAGGAAATCAATGAAATAATTGAATTACTGGAGACCGATCACAGCGAAGAGGTAATTCAGAAACTAAGCGATAAACAAGAAGAGTTTGAGCGTTTAGATGGTTATAATATTCACCATAGAACCGAAAAAATTCTTGAGGGTTTAGGATTTACCACAGAGCAACTAACCAAGCCTTTTAACAAATTTTCTGGTGGTTGGCGCATGCGTGTTATGTTGGCTAAAATGCTTTTGCAAGAACCTAATTTACTAATGCTGGATGAACCTACCAATCACTTAGATTTACCAAGTATTGAGTGGTTAGAAGAATATTTAAAAAGCTATAAAGGAACTGTTATTGTAGTAAGTCATGATAAGTTCTTCTTAGATAAAATGGTAAACAAAATTGTGGAAGTGAGTATGCAAAAGATTTTTGAATACCCAGGAAACTACCAATTTTATCTCGAGTCTAAAGAAGAACGCATGGAACTTCAACAGCGTTCGTTTGATAATCAACAACAGTTTATAAAGGAGCAAGAAAAACTCATTAACCGATTTAAAGCCAAAGCCAGTAAGGCTTCTATGGCTCAAAGTAGGGTAAAAATGCTCGATAGACTAGATAGAATTGAAGCTCCAGAGGATGATAACAGAGAGATTAATATTCAATTTAGAGTGGGTGTTCAGCCGGGTAGAACATTAGCAGAATTAAACAATGTAAGCAAGAGTTATCCGGGTGTTCCAATTGTAAATAATGCTGAAGCACGAATTGAAAAAGGAGATAAAATTGCATTGATTGGTGCCAACGGTAAAGGAAAATCTACTATCTTACGTTTGTTGGCCCAAACCGATAGCTACGAAGGAGAAATAAAGCTAGGACACAATGTACGAAAGGCATTTTACGCCCAGCACCAATTAGAATCTCTTAACTTACAAAACGAAATTTTAGAAGAGCTTTCTAACTTTGCTACAGACCGACCAGAAACAGAACTTAGAACCGTATTAGGGTGTTTCTTATTTGCAGGCGATGATGTTTTTAAGAAAATAAAAGTACTAAGTGGAGGAGAAAAAGCTCGTGTGGCATTAGCCAAAACTCTTTTAACAGAAGCTAATTTCTTATTATTAGATGAGCCTACCAATCACTTGGATATGCGAAGCATAAACATTTTGATTCAATCGCTGCAAAGTTATGAAGGCACGTTTATAGTGGTTAGTCACGATAGGTATTTTGTTTCCGAAATTGCCAATAAAATATGGTGGATTGAAGATGGTAAAATCAAAGAATACCCTGGCACATTTGCTGAGTTTGAATTCTGGAAAGAAAAACGTGATGCGGAATTAAAACTTCAAGCTCCAAAAGCAGAAAGCAAAAAAGAGAAAAAGGCTGAACCTATTGTACAAGCTGAAGTTAAAACGCCAGCAAAAACTGCCAAGGTTAGCAATAATTATATTCAATCTCTGCGTAAACAGTTAGATGAATTTGAAGAGAAGATAGGTCGAACCAAAAAGAAAATTGCAGAAATTGAACTAGGTTTTACCTTGCCTGAAAACACAGGTGACTCAAAAAAAATAGCAGAACTTACCAGCTTTTATGAAGCCGAGAAAAAAGCACTCATCCATTTAGAAAAAGAAATGGAAGCAGTGATGGAAGAGTTGATTGAATTGGAATAATTTGCTTCTGGCTTCTGGCTGCTGGCAAGTATGTTTATTGGAATTTTAGTTTCAAAATGAGTCATTACCAAAAATAGCTAATACTGTAATTTGCTTTAAAACAAAACCTTACGATTATGGAATAAAATATGAATTCTATTGGTATAAGCTTCGGCCAACCTTTACAATAAAAAATCCCGCATACTTTAGGTAAGCGGGATTTTTTTTTGCCAATTAGTTGGTTCAAGCCGAAAGCTCTCTGGTATTTCTTTGGATAAAGGCGGTTAACTCTTCTCCATGTAAAAGATTTTGTGATAAACGGGCTAAATCAAAAGCCTGCTTACTCAATTGTGTCTTAGCTTCTCCTTCGGTCATCTTGCTTAATTTTACACTTAAAGGATGGTTAGTATTGATAACCACATTAAATGTATCTGGCATATTTCCAAAGATATTCATGCCTTGCATTTTCTGCATTTCTTTCATTCTGCGCTCCCACTCTGGCTTTATTAAAGTTAAGAAAGAATCGTCGGGCGACAATGCCTCTGTAGAGAATTTGTATGTGCCTGCAAAGCTGAAGTCTTTCTCGAACGCATCTTTTAATGCAGA
>JAKRSG010000299.1 GCA_022402405.1 Bacteroidia bacterium
TTCGCCATCTTTGTGGTTGCACGAGGTGAAAATTACCCTAGCATTTCCGTCCATAAGCGCAGAAGTATCTATGCCATCTAATTTTCCTTCTAGTCCTATGTCCATTAGCACTAATTCAAATGAGTTAGATTTTAATAAATTAAGTGCATCTAAACCATTTGTTACATGAGAAATGTTTTGGTAGCCAATGTTTTCTAAAATGCGCTTTAAGGATTCTAGGCTCATGGCATCGTCTTCTACGATTAAAATTTTGTTTGTTTTCATTCGGATATTGTTGGGATTAGTGGCTTCAAATATCTCAAAAAAAAATGATTAGGTATGTTAAAGTTTATTTAATTTGGATAAAATTTTACCATTGGTCGTATTTTTAGGATATCTAGTACCATTCCTCATTTATATTTTTTACATTTGCCTTGGTTCAAACCGAAATAATATGTTAGATAAATTTGGCATTGCAAAGCGTATAGCACAAGAATTGAGAGACGGATATTATGTAAATTTAGGCATTGGGATTCCAACTTTGGTGGCCAATTATGTGCCGGCTGGAATGGAGGTAATTCTTCAGTCAGAAAATGGGTTGTTGGGCATTGGTCCGTTTCCATACCCAGAGGAGGTAGATGCAGATTTAATTAACGCAGGCAAGCAAACAGTAACTACTACCAAGGGTTCTAGCTTTTTTGATTCTGCCATGAGTTTTGGAATGATTCGTAGTGGTAGGGTAGATCTTACCGTTTTAGGTGCCATGGAAGTGGCCGATAATGGCGATATTGCCAACTGGAAAATTCCAGGTAAAATGGTAAAAGGCATGGGCGGCGCTATGGATTTAGTGGCTTCGGCTAAAAATATTATTGTGGCTATGCAGCATGTAAATAAAGCCGGAGAATCTAAATTATTAAGTAGATGTACCTTGCCTATTACAGGCTTGGGATGTGTTAAAAAAGTAGTAACCGAATTAGGCGTTTTTGATATAGGCAATGAAGGTTTTATTCTGCTAGAAAGAGCGCCGGGTGTATCGGTAGAGTATATTAAAGAGAAAACAATTGGTCGTTTAGTTGTTAATGGCAACATACCAGAAATGGTGTTGTAATTTTCTGGCTGAACCAAAACGCTAACGCAGCCAACTGAGGAAAAATGGAATATAGTGCTAAAGATATTTTGTTAGGCATCGTTCAAACGAAAATGCCTTATGGAAAATATAAGGGTACTTTGCTCATGAATATTCCAGTGTATTACCTTGAATGGATTCAGCGAAATGGTTTTCCAAAAGGGAAATTGGGTCAGCAATTGGAAACATTATACGAAATAAAATTGAATGGCTTGGAACATCTGCTTGAACCTCTGAAAAATAAAACTTAAGCAAATTTTAATGTGATAAATTATTGGCATAAACTTTGTTTTTTGGCTAAATAAATTAAATTCGCCACGTGATGAGAATATTGTTAATTGTACTTGCGGTCATATGTTTTTCTGATATGGAAGCCTTTGCCCAAAAAAGGGTAGGAGGAAAAATGCTAAAAGGATATGATGTTATTTATCCTTTTAAAAATGGTCGCGCCAAGGTGGTAAAGAATGGTAAGATTGGTTTTATAGATATGCAAGGTGAAGAGGTTATTAAACCTGAGTTCGACCAAGTATATCCCTTCGAAAAAGGATTGGCAAGAGTAGAGAACGTTGGCTTACTTGGCCTCATCAACGAGCAAGGCGAAATCTTATTAGATCCTATCTACGATTATATTGGCACCAACAAAGATGGCTTAGTTATCTTAACCCGAAAAGGAAAAAAGGGCTTAGTTAAAATCACCGGTACTTCCCCAGAAAATGTGGAGTATTTGGTAGACGTAAGAGATTAGGTTCAGCCCGAAGCGTTATTGGGTACTAAGTGCTAAGTCTAAATAATCAAATACGTCTTGTGGAATTTCGTCTCCTTTTTTCTCTGCTCTAAAATGTCCTAAACGCACTAAAATGAGGTTTTCGTTGGGTAAGCAAAATAGGTACTGACCTTTAATGCCTCTTGCATACCACACTGTTTTTCCTTTGTAATTTAGCAGCCACCATTGAAAGCCATATTCTGTATTTGTATTGCCCGCTTTTGTAAGGTTGTTGCCGGGTTTAATGCTTGCTTCTATAAAATTACTATCAATTAATTGTTCATTATTCCATTTGCCTTTTTGTAATAATAACTTTCCAAATCGTGCAAAATCTCTGGCATTGGCATAATAACAACAGCTTACTTTTTCCATGCCATTTTCGGAGTCTAGGCTCCAAAAGGCATTACTTTCTGCACCTATTTTTCTCCATAATTCGGAAGCATATTCACTAACTTTTTTGGGTTTAATAACCTCTGCTAAAATCATCCCTAATAATTGGGTGTCGCCACCTTTGTATTCATAAATTGTTCCAGGCTCGTAAAGCTTGGGCGCATTATAAACAGTGGCGTTTACGTCTGTTCCATAATAGGCTTTTGCAGGCCAACCAAACAAGCTTCCATAGCTTTCTTTAAAGTCTAAGCCAGAGCTCATAGTTAACAAATGCCTAATACTAATTTTGTCGTAAGGAGCATTTTTAAAATCTTGCAAATATTGGCCAATAGGCGCGTCTATGTCTTTAATTAATCCTTCTTGAATGGCTTTGCCAATAAGTAATGAGGTAAAACTCTTGGCCATAGAAAATGAGTTGCTCACTCGGTCTTTGTCGTAGCCATCAAAATACTGCTCGTAAAGCAAGCTGTCGTTTTGTATAAGTACCAAAGCAGTGGTTTTATATGAAATGGCTTTGTTCAAAAAATCGGGCAAGGGCTTGGCTGAACCAAAATGTGCAGAAACAGGCCATGGCTCGGGGTTTCCGGCAGCTATTTGCCTGCTTGGGAAATCCTCCAACTCATCAATCTGCGGTCCCATTTGAAACCGAAAAATAGTCATAGCCAAGGTACGATATATGTGCTCATTACCACTTAATTTAATAATCATGGCTGAACCAATAAGAAAGAAAAATAGGATCAAGAAAAATTTACGCATATTCAAAGGTGTTATTATTTTTTTAATTACAAAGCCTCAATGCGCGCTAGGTGATTTTTTAAAAAGTATTCTAAGCTGCAAACAAGGCTGTTTTTGTGTGGATAGGTTTCACTGTTTGGCGTTATTACATAATTATTCATGGTGTTTAAGTCTTTTATAGCATTATAAAACCCTCTACTAATAACAGGAGAATTAGATAACTTTATTTCGATACATGCTATTGGTTTAAGCGCTTTAGAAAGAATAATGTCTACTTCGGCGCCGTTTTGTGTTCTGTAATAATGCATTTCGGTAGATGCTAGTTTACGCGCATAAATTTGCTGAATAACGTATCCTTCCCAAGATTGGCCAATTATGGGGTGACTATATAAATTTTCGATATTGTTTATCCTATTTATAAAATGAACAAAGCCACTATCTCTAATATAAATTTTAGGAGCTTTTACCATTCGCTTATTTATGTTTGGTATAAACGATGGCAAGCGGTGAACCAAATAGGCACCTTCTAAAAATTCAAAATAACGGTTGGCTGTAGGCGCACTTACTCCTAAAGAGTTAGAGTACAATTCTGCATTCCAAATGCTTCCTTGATTATAAGCCAACATTTGCCATAACTTTGAAATGGTAACAGTATTTATGCTTGAACCAAATAATAAATTAAAATCTCTTTCAACATAGGTTTTGATAAAAGCCGACATCCAATCTTCCCATTCTAATTCACTCTGGGTTAAAAATGCTTGGGGAAATCCGCCTTTAAACCAATGCTGTTTCCAATCAAAACCTTTTCTACTAATTTCTTCAATGTTTAAAGGGCCTAATTCTAAAAATGATATTCTTCCAGCTAGTGATTCTGTAACTCCATTTACTAAGTGCGGGGCGGCTGAACCTAATAATAAAAATCTTCCATTTCTTCTGTCAGAATCTATCACAGAACGCAGAATGGAGTAAAGTTGGGGCATCAATTGAACCTCATCTATGATTACTAGCTTGTCTTTATGAAATTGTAAATAAGATTCGGCATCTTCTAATTTAAGCTTGTCGCTCGGACTCTCTAAATCGAGGTATATATATTCTTTTTGAGTGGAAGCTCCGAAATTTTTGGCCAGCGTAGTTTTGCCGCATTGTCTCGGACCTAAAATAGCAACTGCCGGAGCCCAGTTAATTTTCTGGTTCAACTTAAGTATGTTGTCTCTTTCAATCATGCCCCAAAGATAATATTTAACCAAGTAAATCCAAAATATAACTTTTGATTTACTTGGTTGTAATAGTTTTTACCAAGTAAATCCAAAACCATACTTTTGATTTACTTGGTTGTTTGTTTTGTTTTAATGTGTGTAAAATTATTGCTTTAGCCAGTCGTAATTTGTTTTTACCTGACTAACCAACTCTCCATTTCCTTTAAATATTTTTAAGTTTGAACGATAACCTTCGTTCCAATATTCATATTCGTTTCTTCTAGAAAGTTTGCCTTTGGCATTATAAACGTACATTGTTTTTAGTAGTTTATTTTCGTAGCTGTATTCTCTTTTCCAAAGAAGCTTACCTTTTACATTGGTCTTTTCGTAGCTTATTAAAAGTGAGTCGGGCGAATAGGTTAACACTTCGCGTTGCGATTTGCCATTTTTGATGGTTTCATTGGTTACATAATATCTACCATCGGCATGTGCACCTTTGCTACTGCAATATTGAATATTGTTTGCACTTTTTACTGGTTCACCTTTACTATCGCAAGCGTATGAATAAACACTCTCGAGCTTTCCTTTCCAATAATATTTTCTTTCAGCAATTTTACCATCCTCAGAATAAGATATAGTTGAGTATCCTTTTAATTTATCTTTTTTATTTCTGTTCTCAAACTTGATGGCTCTGCTTTTTTCGTCGTAATAAGTTAGTTGTTTCCATTTAACGTTATGTATGCTTTTTTGAGCCCAAAAATAACTGACAGGCTTGCTTTCCTCATTAAATGTATATTGCCAAACAGAGCTTGTATCTCCTTTATGCAATACAGTTCCACCTTGGTAAAGGCTATCTTTGTAAAGGGTGTAGTAGGTCTCAAGCTTGCCATTATCAGATAGCTTGTAAATTAGTTTTCCGCTCACATGATACTTGTTTATCTCTACCTCTTTTAACTTGCCATTCTTCTTAAAAGTAGAATCGTATGATGAGGCAATTTTTGCAGTTGAAGAAGATTTTTGTCCCAACCTAAAGGTATTATTGGTAAGGTAATAATCGCCAAACTGGGCAAACATAGGAGTTGAAATAAAAATAACACAAAGGAGAGACATTATATTTTTCATAAGTATTTTGTTATAAATCTATAACGAATATAAAAAAATAATTTCAAAAAAAAATCCCATGGCGCAAGCCACGGGATTTTTTTATAAAGGCTAAAAGCCAATAGCCAAAGGCTACAAGCCTCTTAGTAATCCATGCCACCCATTCCACCTGGCATTCCGCCTGGCATTGGAGCTGGATTGTTTTCTTTTTCTTCTGCTAAAATACACTCTGTTGTTAAAATCATTGAAGCAACAGAAGCGGCATTTTGAAGGGCTACGCGACTAACCTTAGTAGGGTCAATTACACCAGCTGCAATTAGGTTTTCGTATACTTCTGTACGAGCATTGTAACCAAAATCTGCTTTTCCTTCGCGTACTTTGTTTACTACAACGCTACCTTCTCCACCAGCATTAGCAACAATCTGACGCAATGGCTCTTCGATTGAACGCTTAATGATAGCGATACCAGTGTTTTCGTCTTCGTTAGCACCTTTTAATTTTTCTAAAGCATCAATAGTTCTGATGTAAGCCACACCACCACCAGCAACGATACCTTCTTCAACCGCAGCACGAGTTGCATGTAATGCATCATCTACACGGTCTTTCTTCTCTTTCATTTCTACTTCAGAAGCAGCACCGATATAAAGAACAGCAACACCACCAGCTAATTTAGCTAAGCGCTCTTGTAATTTTTCTTTATCGTAATCAGAAGTAGTGTTTTCAATTTGTGCTTTAATTTGATTTACTCTACCAGTAATATCTTCTTTAGAGCCAGCACCGTTGATAATAGTTGTATTATCTTTATCGATGGTAATTTTTTCTGCTTTACCTAAGTAAGTTAAGTCAGCATTTTCTAATTTAAATCCGCGCTCTTCGCTAATTACAGTACCGCCAGTTAAGATAGCAATATCTTCTAACATAGCTTTTCTTCTATCGCCAAAGCCTGGAGCTTTAACAGCAGCAATTTTTAAAGAACCACGAATCTTGTTAACTACTAAAGTAGCTAAAGCTTCACCTTCTACATCTTCAGCAATAATTAAAAGAGGTTTTCCAGTTTGAACCACTTGCTCTAAAATAGGCAACAATTCTTTCATGTTGCTTACTTTCTTATCATAGATCAAAATGAATGGAGCATCCATGTCTACTTCCATTTTATCTGCATTGGTTACAAAGTATGGAGATAAATAACCGCGGTCGAATTGCATTCCTTCAACTGTTTTTACCTCTGTTTCTGTACCTTTTGCTTCTTCAACAGTAATAACACCTTCTTTACCAACTTTGGCCATAGCATCAGCAATTAGCTTACCAATTACTTCGTCGTTGTTAGCAGAGATAGTGGCTACTTGCTGAATTTTATTGTTATCGTCGCCTACTTGTTGCGACTGACTTTTCAAATTCTCTACTACAGCTTCTACCGCTTTGTCGATACCACGTTTTAAATCCATTGGGTTAGCACCTGCAGCTACGTTTTTTAAGCCGGCAGTTACAATGGCCTGAGCCAATACCGTTGCAGTTGTAGTTCCGTCTCCAGCGATATCTGCTGTTTTAGAAGCTACTTCTTTAACCATTTGAGCACCCATGTTTTCGATTGGGTCTTTTAATTCGATTTCTTTTGCTACCGAAACACCGTCTTTAGTAACGGCTGGTGAGCCAAATTTTTTATCGATAACTACATTACGTCCTTTAGGACCTAAAGTTACTTTTACGGCATTAGCCAAAGCATCTACACCACGTTTTAAGCCATCACGTGCATCTACACTGTATGAAATTTTCTTAGTCATAATTTTAAATTAATTTGTGTTTGGGATTTAATTAAATGGTTGCAAAAATGTCGCTCTCACGCATAATTAAATAATCTTTGCCATCTACACTTATTTCGGTACCAGCATATTTTCCGTATAATACGGTATCGCCAGCTTTTACCGCAGGTTTGTTACCTTTTTCATCCACTTCACTCACCGAAATTACGGTTCCTCTTTGAGGCTTTTCTTTAGCTGTGTCTGGGATAATGATTCCTGATGCAGTTTTTTCTTCTGCTGGAGCAGGCTGAACAATTACTCTGTTCTGTGTTCCTGCAATGGGTTTTAATGTTACTGACATATACTTTTTTTATTTTATGTTTTTAAGAACAATCCACTCTATCCAAAGCTATGCCAAGCGAGAAATGCTGACAGTTTTTCACTTTTTGGTTCAGGCCGAGGAGAAAAAATGACAAGTTGAGAAAAATTGATACATTTGAATGATAATAGGCAACCGTATTTGAAAAGCATTTGACTACCTAATTAAGAAAACCGTACATGTTGTATAACGAATCAGATATCATTAAGGGTTGTTTGGAGGGCGATAGAGCCAGCCAGAAAGCACTTTACGAGCATTTTGTAGCCAAAATGCTTGGGGTATGTATGCGTTATGCCAAAGATAGAGCCGAGGCAGAAGACA
>JAKRSG010000300.1:0-4527 GCA_022402405.1 Bacteroidia bacterium
ACATTTTGGCTTTAGATGGGGTAAGAAACGCATCTAAAATGATGGATTTATTAAAGTTGGTAGCGTTTCAAATAGGGAAAGAAGTTTCTTACGATGAGTTGGGAAAGCAGCTGGGCATGAGTAAAAATACGGTAGAACGATATTTAGATTTATTAAGTAAAGTTTTTGTGGTTTTCAAGGTGTCTGGCTTTAGTAGGAACTTACGCAGTGAAATTGTGAAAAGCAGTAAGTGGTATTTTTATGATTTAGGCATTAGAAATACATTAGTGGCCAATTTTGCCCCTTTGCAGTTGCGCACAGATATTGGTGAGTTATGGGAAAATTATTGTTTGGTAGAACGATTAAAATATTTGAGTTATACCGAAACTAAAGCCTATTATTATTTTTGGCGAACCTATCAGCAACAAGAAATAGATTGGATTGAAGACAAAGGAGGGAAGTTATCTGCCTTTGAAATAAAGTGGAATACGAAAAAACAAGTTAAAACTCCATCAGCATGGAAAACAGCCTATCCAGATGCAAGCTTTGTTACTATTACTCCCGATAACTATTTAGATTGGATTTTGCCTCCACTTTAAACAAATATTTGTTTATTTGCTGAATATGTTTACTTTTGCAACCCCTGAAAAGGAGATTTAACGGAAAGGAGGTGCACAAACGATGATTCATATTAGCGTAAAAGAAAACGAATCTTTAGACAGAGCTTTAAAGAAATTCAAGAAAAAGTTTGAAAAAACTGGTGTTGTAAAAGAATTACGTGGTCGTCAGGCTTTCATTAAGCCTTGTATCAACAAACGTCACCAAAAAATCCGTGCAGCTTACAAACAAAAGATGCAACAACAAGAGCAAGCTTAATTATAAAGCTTTCATACTAAAAGCAGTCTGATTTTCAGGCTGCTTTTTTTTTGATTTAAGTGGCATTTTAAGATAATTTATTTATCTTGCGTTTACCAAATAGCTTCCTATGAGATTGGACGATGCCATAAATCAATTTATACAATTTATTGCTCTAGAGAAAAAGCAATCTCCTCATTCGGTGGCCGCCTACCAAGTAGATTTACAACAATTTTCTGAATACCTAAAAATCCAATATCAAGTGGAGCAAATAGGAGAGTTCAACCATTTGCAAATTAGATCTTGGGTTGCTAGTTTAATGCAGGCTGGAATAAGCACCAGAAGTATTTCGCGCAAGATATCTACCTTGAAAAGTTTGTACAAATTTATGCGCAAACAAGAATGGGTTACAGATAATCCCATGCTTAAAATTCAACTCCCAAAAGTGAGTAAGAAGCTTCCTGTTTTTGTAGATGAAGCGGCCATAGAAAAATTATTTGGTTCAAACCAATTTGAGGATGATTTTAATGGCAAAAGAAACGAGCTCATTTTGCATTTACATTATGGAACAGGCATGCGTTTATCTGAGTTAATCTCGCTGCAAGAAAAGGATGTAGATGTGTTTAAATCTCAGGTAAAGGTTTTGGGTAAACGCAATAAAGAAAGAATTATTCCGGTTAGCAGAGAGTTGCTGCAATATATAAGTCAGTTTATGGAGTTAAAGCGTGAAATGAAGATTCATAATCCCGAGTTACTTTGCACAGAAACAGGTAATAAATTATATCCTAAATTGGTGTATAATGTGGTGCATCAATCCTTGTCTCATGTCACCACCATTCAGAAAAGGAGTCCGCATGTGTTGCGCCATACTTACGCTACACATTTGTTAAATAATGGAGCCGATTTAAACGCTATAAAAGAGCTATTGGGTCATGCCAATTTATCGGCAACACAAGTGTATACACATAACAGTATAGAACGATTAAAAGAAGTATATAAAAATAAACATCCAAGATCTTAAATCCTGCCATATATTTTTCTAAAATCGGGTTTAAATGGTTTAGCAGGTGCGGTTTAAACCCAACATTAATAAAGTACCATTATGAAGATTGAAATTCAGTCCATCCACTTTAAAGCAGACAAAAAGCTGCTAGATTTTATCAAAGCAAAGGTTGAAAAAACCCAAACTTTCTTTGACGGTGTGCAATTGGCCGAGGTGTTTTTGCGATTAGAAAAAGACAAAGAGGGCGAAAATAAGGTAGTGGAAATTAAAATGAATATTGCTGGTAAACCCATTTTTGCTAAAGAACATAATACTTCTTTTGAAGCCGCCACCGATATGGTATTAGATAAATTGGTAGCTCAAATTAGGAAACAAAAAGAAAAGCTGCAAGCAAAATCTTCCTAAGAAATTTAGTCGGATTAAATAACAAAAATGATTCAAATAAAGGGGGCAATTGTCCCCTTTATTTGTTTTTAAAATACACCGGAAACCTTCTAAACTCCTTTTCTCTATAAGGCGAATTTTTATAGATAAAGCCTAATACTTCGTATTTATTAGAAACCTTATCTGGGTTCTCACTTTTCCATTGCTCAAATGCTTTCTTTAACTCAGGTCTTTCTTCTAAAAAAGCTATGGCATCATCTTCAAAAGCATAATCAGAAAAGCCTTCTTTTTCGTTTAAAATGGGGTCAAAAAAGTTCCAATGCATAAAGCCATCCCAAGTTTCGGGAGATAAGGCTTCCATTAAGTACCAAATACCTGCTTGTTTAACCGGAATTAGCCAATCGCCTGGCTGTATATCTACGCTAGCTTTTTGAGTGCTGCAGGCAATATTTTGATGCACAAAATGTCCTTCATAGGGTTGCTTAGCATAGTTTATTTGATAAATGTATTTTGCCTGAACCTCCCATGTCTGTGGCTTATCAATCATTATTCGATTAATCTTATTAGCTTTTAATCGCTCAATAACTTCTTTCCATTCTTGCTTTACAATAAAATATTCTGGTATTTCAATCAATGCCTTGGCATTGGCAGAATCATAATACGGAATAGGCTTTTCAAAAGGCCTGTTTTTATTGTAAAAATGTCGTTCATAATTGCCCAGTTTACTCGGGTGTTTTTCTAAGGTATATCCTTTAAATAGGAGAGGAGTAGAGTAGTTTTTGTTGATTTCAAAGTTGCTGGGATATTGTGTTTTGCTCCACATCCAATTCAATTGTTTTTCTTTGGTTCGAACCAACTCTGATGCGTTTTTTTGAGTAAATACAAGAAAGCTTTCTATTAAATGATAAGTAGCTTTTACGCGCTGAGGATAGGGTTTTAGCATGTGTGTTTCTGCCACAAAACCCAAACATCCAAACAGGGCTGCGTAGCCGGTAGAGTATTTCGGACTTTCAACAAACGCATCGTAGCCTGCCTCATCGGGCGACTTACCAAAAACGGTTACGTAGGGCGCCATTTCAAATCCTTTTTTCTTCATATCTGAGTATAAAAATGGATTCATTTTACCATACATAAATTCTGCTGCGGGTCCGCCTAGCTTTTGATTCTGACTGCTAATTAATGTCATCGTATATTGGTAATCTGCCCCGTTAGAAGTATGCGTATCAACAAACACATGCGGTTGCCATTCTTGGAAGATGGAGTAAAATACAAACGTATTTTTAGAATCTGCTTTTATAAAATCTCGGTTCAGGTCTAGGTTATTGGCGCTGGCTCTAAAACCTTTTTCATCCGGACCATTTTGGTTGGCGCGCGTATAATGTTTACGGTTAATCATACCATCCACATTATAGCAAGGAATTATGAGCAGCGTAACACTATCGGGTATTAGCTTCGGGTTTTTAACAAATGCTTCAAGCATCAGCAGCGAGGCATCAATACCTTCCGTTTCGCCCGGATGAATGCCATTCATGATAAGCATAACGGGCTTTTTAGATTGGTTCGGCAAAAACTGTTGTTGTTTATCTATAATCAAAAGATGTATAAAATTACCTGCATCCGATAATCCGGCTTTTTTAAGTTGCATGTATGGCGATTGAGCAGCCAATTTTTCGTATTGCTGAACCAATGACATATAATCTGGTGTCACTTGTTTCTCAAAAACAGGTTTTGGCAATTGAGCCAAAGTAAAAAAGGAAAATAGAAATAGGTTCAGGCCAAATAAGAAACGTAAAAAATGCATCATGTAAAAAATTTTTGCGGGCAATTTGAGTTTTTTTTAGCCGCTAAAAAAGATTTTTTTTAAATTATTTCGGGCTGAACCAAGGCCAAAAAAGCGAATAAATATAGAATAGTTGAAAAAAAATGTAAGAGTAAAATGCTGAAAAGCAGAATAAAATTAAAAAAATAAAACAAGATGTTAAGAAATATTTGCTTAATAAAAACTGCCGCTTACTTTTGCACCACTGTTACGCTTCAAAGTTCTCTTTAAATATTTTTTTTGCTTCATACTTGTAAACATCCTGCAAAATATTACATTTGCAGTCCTTTAAGAAAAGAAAGGCAAATGTATTTAAAGTTCTTTGCAGGTTAAAATTCAGAATATAAGCCAATTAGCTTTAAACTGAATCTTTTATTGGACATAAACGTCGATGGAATTTTTTGGGTCAAACCAAATAATAGCCACTTTAGCTCAGCTGGTAGAGCAACTGATTTGTAATCAGTAGGTCGCTGGTTCGATTCCGGCA
>JAKRSG010000300.1:4627-7555 GCA_022402405.1 Bacteroidia bacterium
GAGTAGCTCAGTTGGTAGAGCGACAGCCTTCCAAGCTGTAGGTCGCGGGTTCGAGCCTCGTCTCTCGCTCACATCAGTGAGCAGGTAACAGATTTCACTCTATTATTTATTCACTTTTAATGGATGCAAGCTATTGTAAAAAATGGCTTGCATTTAGCCTTTGTAGCTCAGTGGTAGAGCACTTCCTTGGTAAGGAAGAGGTCGGCAGTTCGATTCTGCTCAACGGCTCAAACAAAACTAAAACTTAAAATATAAAACAATGGCTAAAGAAAAATTTGACCGTAGTAAACCACACGTTAACATCGGTACAATCGGTCACGTTGACCACGGAAAAACTACTTTAACTGCCGCTATCACTAAGGTATTAGCTGATGCTGGTTTGTCTGAAGCTCGTTCATTTGATTCAATCGACTCAGCTCCTGAAGAAAAAGAACGTGGTATTACTATTAACACTGCTCACGTTGAGTATTCAACTGGTAGCCGTCACTACGCTCACGTAGATTGTCCTGGTCACGCGGATTATGTTAAGAACATGGTAACGGGTGCTGCACAAATGGATGGTGCTATCTTAGTGGTAGCTTCAACAGATGGTCCAATGCCTCAAACTCGCGAGCATATCTTATTAGCTCGTCAGGTAGGTGTACCTAGAATCGTAGTATTCATGAACAAGGTTGACATGGTAGATGATCCTGAGTTATTAGAGATCGTTGAAATGGAAATCCGTGATTTGTTAAACAAATATGAATTCCCTGGTGATGAGATTCCAGTTATCCAAGGATCTGCTTTAGGTGGATTAAATGGAGATGCTAAGTGGGTTGAAAAAATCATGGAATTAATGAATGCAGTAGATTCATACATTCCAGTTCCACCACGTGCAACTGAATTACCTTTCTTAATGCCAATCGAAGACGTATTCTCAATCACTGGTCGTGGTACTGTAGCTACAGGTCGTATCGAACGTGGTGTAATTAACTCTTCAGAGCAAGTTGATATCATCGGTTTAGGTGCTGAAAAATTATCTTCAGTAGTTACTGGTGTTGAGATGTTCCGTAAGATTCTTGATAGAGGTGAAGCTGGTGACAACGTAGGTTTATTATTACGTGGTGTTGACAAGAACCAAATCCGCAGAGGTATGGTTATTTGTAAGCCAGGTTCAGTATTACCTCACACTAAATTCAAAGCTGAAATCTACGTATTAAGCAAAGAAGAAGGTGGTCGTCATACTCCATTCTTTAACAAATACCGTCCTCAATTCTACTTCCGTACTACAGACGTTACTGGTGAGTGTCAGTTAGCTGAAGGAGTAGAAATGGTAATGCCTGGTGATAACGTAACGATCACTGTTCAGTTGATCGCTCCAATCGCTATGGAAAAGAACTTACGTTTCGCTATCCGTGAAGGTGGTAGAACAGTAGGTGCTGGTCAGGTTACTGAAATTTTAGAATAATCATAAAACATAACTGATAGCAAGTGTTGGTTGGTTCGCTAGCCAACATTTGCTGTCTATACGGGAATAGTTCAATGGTAGAATGTCGGTCTCCAAAACCGCTGATCAGGGTTCGAATCCTTGTTCCCGTGCAAAAGAAATAATATGAACAAGTTTAGAGAATATATCAAGTTATCATACGATGAGTTGATGAACAAGGTTTCATGGCCTAGCTGGGAAGACTTGCAAGAGAGCACCATCATTGTGATGATTGCTTCATTAATCATCGCGTTATTGATTGGTGTAATCGACTTAGCAAGTAGTACTTCGCTAGGGTTGTTTTACCAATTATTCCAAAGCTAAGATTGAATCATGACAGAACAAGGAACTGAACAATTTAAATGGTATGTGGTGCGTGCTGTTACCGGACAAGAAAAGAAGGTAAAGGCGCAGCTTGAGGTTGAACTCGAAAGGGCAGGACTTAAAGTGCAAGTTCCTCAAATTTTAATTCCTACTGAAAAGATTTATCAAGTTAAAAATGGTAAAAAAACAAGTAAGGAAAAGGCTTACTTACCAGGTTATATTCTAATAAACGCGGATATATCAGGTGAGGTTGGTCATATTATTACCTCTGTAAACGGAGTGGTAGGCTTTTTAGGAGGCAAAGCCACACCAACCGCTATGCGTCCGTCTGAAGTGAGTAGAATCTTAGGTAACGTAGATGATATTACTGAACAGGGAGAAACCATGGAAGAGCCATACATTGTAGGCGAGAACGTGAAAGTTATTGATGGTCCGTTTACTGGTTTCAGTGGTGTAATTGAAGAGGTAAGCGAAGACAAGAAGAAATTGAAGGTAATGGTAAAAATCTTTGGAAGAAGAACCCCATTAGAGCTCAACTTCTCACAAGTAGAAAAAGAAAGTTAAAAAGTAGAATAAAGTTCGGTTCAATCCGAAAAAAAATTAGATGTTATGGCAAAAGAACTAACAGGTTTTATTAAACTTCAGGTAAAGGGTGGTGCTGCTAATCCAGCTCCTCCAATCGGTCCTGCATTAGGATCAAAGGGTGTTAATATCATGGAGTTTTGCAAGCAATTCAATGCAAGAACCCAAGATAAAGCAGGGAAGATTTTACCAGTTGTAATCTCTGTTTACAGTGATAAATCATTTGATTTTATCATCAAAACTCCTCCAGTTGCAGCTCAATTAATGGAGGCAGCAAAAATCCAAAAAGGTTCGGCTGAACCTAATCGTAAGAAAAACGGTTCTGTTAGCTGGGATCAAATTAAGCAAATTGCTGAAGATAAAATTGTAGACATGAACTGCTTTAAAGTAGAGTCTGCAATGAAAATGGTAGCAGGTAGTGCCCGTAGTATGGGATTAAATGTTACTGGTGAAAATCCTTTTAACAAGTAAAAAATAATTTAAAGATGGCAAGGATAAGTAAGAAAAGAAAAGAGGCTTTGAAAAAAGTAGATGGCAATAAAGCCTATACTAGATCG
>JAKRSG010000004.1 GCA_022402405.1 Bacteroidia bacterium
CTGCTGCCTTAATAGTAAGTGATATTCCGTTTAACGGACCAATCTCTGAAGTACGTGTAGCACGCATAGATGGCAAATTTGTAATCAATCCATACAAAGATGAGTTAGAAAAGGCAGATATCGATTTGATAGTTGCTGGTACTGAGCACGACTTAAACATGGTAGAAGGTGAGTGTGCAGAGGTGAGCGAGGCAGATATGTTAGAAGCCTTGAAAGTAGCTCACGAAGCTATCAAACTTCAAATCAAAGCTCAGTGGGAATTGGTTGAAATGTTGGGTGGTAAAAAGCCTTTCCGCGAATATAACCACGAACGCAGCAATCCAGAATTAGAAGCAGCTATTATGGCTTTTGCATACGATAAAGTATATGCAGTTGCCAAGTCTAAAGCTAGCAAAGCAGAGCGTTCTGCAGCTTTTAAAGCTATCCGTGAAGAATATATTTCTTCTCTTCCAGAAGGAACAGAAGTAGATAAGTTCTTAACAAACAAATATTTTCATGATGTAGAATACAAAGCGGTACGTGCCATGATTATCAATGATCGTACACGTTTAGATGGTCGTAATTTAGATGAGGTTCGTCCTATCTGGAGCGAAGTGGGCTACCTTCCGGGAGCACACGGTTCTGCTATCTTTACTCGTGGCGAAACGCAATCGCTTACCACAGTTACTTTAGGTACTAAATTAGACGAGCAGTTATTAGATAGCCCAATGAACGATGGCTATGCCAAGTTCTTGTTACATTATAATTTCCCTTCTTTCTCAACAGGTGAGGTTCGCCCTAATCGTGGTCCGGGTAGAAGAGAAATTGGCCATGGTAACTTAGCATTACGCGGCTTAAAGCGTGTATTGCCAGGTGCACCAGAAAATCCTTACACCGTTCGTATCGTATCAGATATTTTAGAATCTAATGGTTCTTCTTCTATGGCTACTGTTTGTGCCGGTTCATTAGCGTTAATGGATGCAGGTGTAAAAGTTAAAGGTGCCGTAAGTGGTATTGCCATGGGTTTAATAAACGATGAAGAAACTGGAAAATTTGCTGTATTATCAGATATCTTAGGAGATGAAGATCATTTAGGTGATATGGACTTTAAAGTAATTGGTACTAAAAACGGTATCGTTGCTTGTCAGATGGACATTAAGATAAACGGTCTTAAATGGGAAATGGTAGAAACGGCCTTGAACCAAGCGAAAGCGGGTCGTTTACACATCATGGATGAAATGAACAAGACTTTGGCTGAACCAAATGCTGATTATAAGCCAAATGCTCCACGTATTGTATCTTTAACTATCGATAAAGACTTTATTGGTGCAGTAATCGGACCAGGTGGTAAAATCATTCAAGGTATGCAGCGCGAAACAGGTGCAACTATTTCTATAACTGAAGAAAATAATGTTGGTATAGTAGAAGTTGCTTCAAACAACAAAGAAAGCTTAGATAGAGCATTAGCTATGATTAGAGCCATTGTTGCCATACCAGAGTTAAATGCTGAATATGTTGGTAAGGTAAAATCTATCGTTGATTTTGGTGCATTTATAGAAATTATGCCGGGCAAAGATGGCTTATTGCACATCTCAGAAATTGGCTGGAACCGTTTAGCCACTATGGAAGGCGTGTTTCAGGTAGGTGAAGAGGTACGTGTTAAGTTAATTGAGGTTGATCCAAAAACAGGTAAATTGAAATTAAGCAGAAAGGTATTACTTCCAAAACCAGAAGGCTATGTAGAACCTGCTCCAAGAGAGAATCGTCCGCCAAGAGATGGCAATCGTCCGAATAGAGACGGTGGTCGCAGAGACGATCGCGGACCTCGTCCGCCTCGTGAGCCACGCCCAGAAAACAGCGGTAACTAATCCTTCAAGTTTTGGTTCAAACCGAATAAAAAAAGGACTCCCTAAAATGGAGTCCTTTTTTATTTTAATTGAAAATGTAAATTGCAGACGAAATTTGTACGGGATGGAGAATTTAAAAAGTATTGCGGTTATTGGTGGTGGCTCTTGGGCCACGGCACTTATGAAGATTTTAAGTGAAAATAAGGCCTCTGGAAAATCTAATTTAGAGTCGTTGAGCTGGTGGGTAAGATCTGAGGAAAAAGCCGAATACATTAGAACACATAGGCATAATCCTGATTATATAAGCTCGATAGAATTTAATATTCCGCATATAAAGGTAAGCTCCAATTTGTTGGAACTTGTTGCAGAGGCTGATACTTTGCTCATTGCAATTCCAGCTGCTTTTTTAGAAAGTTCTTTGGCTACTTTACCAAAAGAAATATTTAAAGATAAAGTTATTATCAGTGCCATAAAGGGTTTGGTGCCAAGTACAAAACAAATTGTAGGCGATTATTTTATTGAGCATTATGGTATCGATGAGAAGAAAATTTTGGTTATATCCGGACCTTGTCATGCCGAGGAAGTAGCCAATGAAAAGCTTTCTTATCTTACTATTGCTGGCTTGGGTAACGAAACGGTAAGAAATTTTGCGGCTTTATTAAACAATGATTATATAAAAACTGTGGTTTCATCTGATGTTCGTGGAACAGAATATGGAGCAGTTTTGAAGAACATTTACGCTGTAGCTTCAGGTATTTGCCATGGTTTAGGTTATGGAGATAATTTCCAGGCAGTATTGATGAGCAATAGTATTCGCGAGATGAAAAGATTTCTTCGTAACATTACCGATACAGATAGAAAGATAAATCACTCGGCATATTTGGGCGATTTGCTCGTTACGGGATATTCGGTTCACAGTCGTAACAGAACATTTGGCAACATGATTGGCAAAGGCTATACGGTACAAGCGGCACAGTTGGAAATGAAGATGATAGCAGAAGGATATTACGCTACCAAAAACTTACACGAATTAAACGAGAAAATGCAGGTTAAGATGCCAATAATGGATACCGTTTTTCAGATAATCTACGAAGGAAAATCGGCCAAAAAGGCTATACAAAAACTCAGCGAAAAGTTGGTTTAAGGACGTTTGCTGGTGGTTATTTGCTCAATTCGTTTTTCGTAATTTGAACCTTGGAAAATTCGGTTCACATAAATGCCAGGTGTATGAATACAATCTGGGTCTAGTTCTCCGGCTGGAACAAGCTCTTCTACCTCGGCAATGGTAATTTTTCCTGCCATAGCCATAAGCGGATTAAAGTTGCGAGAGGTGGCTCTAAAAATAAGGTTACCATGCGTATCGCCTTTCCAAGCTTTAACGATAGCAAAATCGCTGTTAAAAGCATGTTCTAGTAAATATGTTTTTCCGTTAAACTCGCGTGTTTCTTTGCCATCAGCTACTTCTGTTCCCACACCAGCAGGAGTATAGATGGCAGGCATTCCGTAACCTGCAGCCATGCAACGAGTAGCAAGAGTGCCTTGTGGAATAAGTTCTACTTCTAGCTCGCCACTTAATAATTGCCTTTCAAACTCTGCATTTTCTCCCACATAAGAAGAAATCATCTTCTTTACCTGCTTTGTTTTTAACATTAAACCGATGCCAAAATCATCCACACCCGCATTATTAGAAATACATGTTAGGTTCTTAACTCCTTTTTGAACCAAAGCGGAGATACAGTTTTCTGGGATCCCACATAAACCAAAACCACCTAACATGATTACGGCACCATCCTGAATATCTTGGATGGCCTCTGCTGCATTATTAACTACTTTTTTTAACATCTTATTTTTATTCAACCACTGCTGATAAATCACAATCGCATAAAGCCTGACAAATGGCTTGCATTTCTTCTAAAGCACCTTTTTTAACTACGGCTTTTCCTTTGTAATGAACCAAAAGGGCGCATTGTTCAGCCTGAAGTTCGTCGTGCTCACAAATACTAACTAAGCAATCAATTACCCAATCAAATGTATTTACATCGTCGTTATACAACAACA
>JAKRSG010000031.1 GCA_022402405.1 Bacteroidia bacterium
AGATGGTCCGAACCAAATACAGCGCGAGGATGCTAAAAGAAGAATTGTGGTTGGGTTTAATGTTAGGGGTAGAGATGTTCAAAGTATTGTGCACGATTTGAAAGAGAAAATGAAAACATCGGTAAAATTGCCAACTGGATATTATGTGCATTATGGAGGTTCTTTCGAGAATTTGGAGGCAGCTAAATCGAGGTTGTTTATTGCAGTGCCTGTGTCTTTATTGCTCATTTTTATATTGTTGTTTTTTGCTTTTAACTCGGTTAAGCAGGGCTTAATTATTTATTCGGCTATTCCGCTTTCTGCCATGGGTGGAGTGTTTGCCTTGGCATTAAGAGATATGCCGTTTAGTATTTCTGCAGGTATTGGTTTTATTGCACTATTTGGTGTTGCTGTGCTAAACGGTATTGTGCTAATTGCAGAGTTTAACCGACAAAAAGAATCGGGAACAGCATCTTTAAAAGAGCAAGTGTTGTTAGGAGCGCAATTGCGTTTACGACCGGTATTAATGACAGCTGCGGTGGCTTCGTTAGGATTTTTACCTATGGCACTGAGTAATGGTGCGGGAGCAGAAGTGCAAAGGCCTTTGGCTACCGTGGTTATTGGTGGTTTACTGTTAGCAACCTTTTTAACCTTGTTTGTGCTTCCTATTTTATACGTGCTTTTTGAGGGAAAGAAAATTAAAATGAATGCCGCCATGATGATGGTTATTTTGATGCTTTTTTCTACTCATTTTACCCAAGCACAACAGCGTATTTCTTTGCAAGCTGCATTAGATACTGCTCTTAAAAATAATGAAGGTTTAAGCGCAGAATCTTATCGGGTACAGTCGGTTCAAAAACTGCAAAAAACGGCTTTTACCTTGCCTAATACAGAAGTGCTTTTTGTAAACGGACAAACACAATCTTTCTACCAAGACGATATTTGGGAGTTTAGTCAGAGGTTTGCTTTACCCAATGTTTACGCTGCTCAGAAGTCGGTTCTAAAAAACGATTATAAGCTTGCTCAACAAGATTTTGCTTTGGCAAAGTTCAATTTAAGAGCAGAAGTTCAAAAGGTGTATTTGCAGTACCTTTATGCATTGGAGCGCGAAAAAATGTATGTTAAATTAGAACAGCAGATGAGCGAATTACTTAAAATTGCTCAGTTGCGTTTAGAGGCAGGCGAGAGTAATATTTTGGAGAAATCTGCAGCAACTCAACAGATGGCAGAAGTAATTAGGCAGTTGCAGCAAATTAAGTGGGAGAAGGAAATCAGTTTAACACGCTTTCAAGTGCTTTTAGGTTCAGACCAACAATGGGTGCCAAGCGATGAAAACCTGCGTTTGCAAATTCCAGAACAATGGGCATTGGAGAATAATCCATGGTTGTTAAAATATGAAACGCAGCGCAATTTGAGTGCCGCTAGATTAAAGTCGGAGCGCAGTAAGTTTCTTCCAGAATTTATGTTGGGCTATCAAAACATGTCGATTAGTGGTTTCGGAAATAATGAGCAATTTTATCCTAGAAGTGCTAGGTTTCAGGCGGTGCAGATAGGAGTGGGCATGCCATTATTTTTTGGTTCGAACCTAGCTAAAACCAAGGCTTTGAAGTATGAGTTAAAGTCGAGTGAGCTTAATTATATTTATGCTCAAAAGATAATAAACCAGCAGCAAAAGCAATTGTGGAGCGGGATTACTTCTTTGGATACGGTGTGTGTTTATTACGAAAAAGGAGTGCTTAAAGAGGCCGATGCAGCGCAGGATGCAGCTTGGAAACAGTTTAAACAGGGTAATATAAATTATATAGAATGGATGTTGCTGTATAGGCAGAATATTCAAACATTTACTAGCTATTTAGAAACGGTACAACAGTACAATGCTTTATTAATTCAATATCAAAATTTTCAATCTATAACACAATAACTAATGAAACGTATATTTTTAATTTTAATGGGAATGTTTTACCTCTTTTCTTGTTCTAATAAGCAAGAAGGAGCAGAGCAATCTCAAGAAGAAAATGCAAATGAATCTTCAACTGAAGAAGCTTCCATTGTTGAGTTGGATAGTCAGCAAATTAATCGCATTCAATTAAGTTTGGTTCAGGCCAAAGAGGAATTAATAGAGCCTGTTTATAGGGTAAACGGTGTAATAGATGTGCCGCCTCAAAACTTGGTTTCTATAAGCATGCCCATGGGTGGTTATTTAAAAAGAACCAAGTTGTTGCCTGGTATGCATGTTAATAAGGGCGAGGTAATAGCCACCATGGAAGATGCTGCTTATATTGAGTTGCAGCAAGAATATTTAATGGCAAAAGCGAAGCTAGTTATGTTGCAAAAAGAATATGATCGTCAGCAATTGTTAAACGAATCAAAGGCTAGTAGCGATAAGGTTTTTCAGCAGGCAAAGGAGGCTTACGAAAATGCTAAAATTACCCAAAAAGCTTTCGAAGAAAAATTGAAATTGATAGGCATTGTTCCCGAGAAATTAACTTCAGAAAATATGAGTAGAAGTGTTCCTGTGTATGCTCCAATTGATGGTTTTGTGAGTAAGGTTTTGGTGAATGTAGGCAAATATGTTAACCCAACTGATATCTTATTTGAGCTGGTAAATCCGGAGGATATTCATCTTAGTTTAAACATTTTTGAGAAGGACATGGAGCATGTTTATATGGGGATGAAGGTGATGGCTTATACCAACTCTCATCCAAATAAGCGCTACCCTTGTGAGGTTATTCTGATTGGTAAAGATATTGGTTCAGACAGAAGTATAAATGTGCATTGTCACTTTGAATCGTATGACAAACTTTTGGTCCCGGGCACTTATATGAATGCCGAGTTATTGGGCAAGTCTAAAAAGGGCATTATCTTACCAAGCAGAGCCATTATACAAACAGGTGCTAACCACTATGTTTTTGTGTCTCGTGGGGAAGGTAAATTTGAGAAAATAGAGGTGAAAACCGGATTTGTAAATGGCGATAAAGTGGAGGTAATACCTATGCAAGAAAGCCAAGAATTTCTTGGCTTTCAGGTGGTAGACAAAGGGGCTTATACCCTTTGGATGAAACTAAATAATGCGGCCGAAGAAGACTAATAGCCCATCAATTCTTGAAGGGCAGTTTTAAATCTTTCTTTAGGCAAGAAATTTTGTTCTAAATCCATGTTAAAAGGTACGGGAGTATCAAGGCTTCCTACCCTTTTAACAGGGGCGTCTAAATATTTAAAGCAATGCTCAGAGATATGCGCCGCAATCTCTGCTCCAATGCCTCCTGTTAAGGTGTCTTCGTGCAATATTATAGCCTTGCCCGTTTTCTTTACAGATTGCTCTACGGCCTCTTTATCCCAAGGCAATAAGCAGCGTAAATCTATAATTTCGGCATCTATGTTTTGTTCTTTAACATACGCACTTGCCCAATGCACGCCAGCGCCGTATGTAATAATGCTCACTTCGTTTCCGGCCTGAACCAATCTGGCTTTGGTGAGGTCTAACATGTAATAATCATCGAATACTTCTTCTTCTAACTCGGTACTTCTGTATAGCACTTTATGCTCAAAAAACATCACCGGATTAGGGTCGTTTATAGCCGCAATAAGCAAGCCTTTGGCAT